>NZ_JBLVPS010000009.1:0-156720 GCF_048286515.1 Flavobacterium rhamnosi
AAGTGCTTAGGACACACCTTAAATGTACTGATTTTCAGACTTTAAAACAAATAAATTGAAAGATATTTCTTATTATTTGTGTATATTTCCTGTTACTTTTCAACCCTTGATTCGCATTAGTATGTTTTTTTATCTTTTTTTATTTCTGAATCTGGTGTGTGTCTCGCACACTGCTGAATGTTAAGGCTAAAAGTTTCCAATCTTTACCTTTTTTTTGATAGATTTCTGTTACAGTAAATTCAGTCACGGCTACATTTCCTCTGACAATAGCTTCAAGCGTAATTCGGTTCCAAACGATTGCCGTTTTTTTGAAAATTTCTACTGCTACATCATGAACCTTAGTATTCTTATAAACCCGTTTTAATAATGTCTAGTTCTTCGTCCTTTTTCCAAGTGCCACTCATATGGACAAATTTGGATTTGTTGTCAAAGAGTGATTCAAGTTTGTCTACATTTTTATCAGCCATCCACTGCCATTTATCTTTAGAGAGTTGAATAATTTCTTGTTCAGCGTCTGTGTAATTCGTAACAACAGTATTGGTTTTATTTTGAGCAAAGGAGTATTGTAAACTTGCTATTACAAACAGTCCCATAATTAATTTTTTCATATGACCTAATTTAAAAGTTAAATTGTAATTATGATTTTCTATTTTACTATTTTTTCTTTAATGGTGCTTCCACATCAGAAAAAGCTTGAACAAAGGCAGGTAGTCGTTCCCCCAAAATTTGAATAGCATCCAATTGTTTATTGAATTCCTTTACTTCAGCTGCAGTAAATTGTACATCTGATGCTCCAATATTTTCCAGCATATGGGCCATCTGTGTCGTGCCTGGTATGGGAACAATCCAAGGCTTTTGTGCCAGTAGCCAAGCCAGCGAAATTTGGGCCGGAGTAGCCTGTTTTTGTGCGCTCCAGTTTTTTAATAAATCTACGAGTGTCAAGTTGTGGGGCAGATTCTCTGTCGAAAAACGAGACTCATTTCCACGGATATCACCTTGAGCGAAGCGTGTATCCGCATCAATCGCTCCTGTTAGAAATCCCACGCCAAGCGGACTCCAAGGAACGAAACCAATGCCGAGTTCTTCACAAAGTGGAATAATTTCTTTTTCAGGTCCACGCCATAATAAAGAATATTCATTTTGAATGGCCGCAATGGGATTAATTTTGTGTGCACGCCTTACGGTTTGGGATCCAGGCTCGGATAATCCGTAATGCAATATTTTACCTTCTTTTATCAAATCCTTGATAGCTCCAACTACATCTTCAATGGGAACTTGCGGATCTACTCGGTGTTGATATAATAAATCTATACGATCGGTGCGAAGACGTTTAAGCATTCCTTCAACAACTATTTTGATGTGTTCAGGACGACTGTTTAATCCCGGTAATCGCTTGCCTGTTTCCTGGTCTATATTCCAGCCAAACTTCGTTTCTATAACTATTTTATCACGGAAAGCTGCAATACCTTCTCCAAGAATTCGTTCCACTTCAAAAAGGCCCGTAAGCCTCCGCAGCATCGAAAAGGGTAACTCCTTTATCAAAGGCTGTTCGAATGATATTGAACATTTCTGGACGAGAGGGAATTGTAGTTTGATACGTTCTGCTCATATTCTGAACCCCAAGACCGATGCTAGAAACTTCAAGTGAAGCTCCAAGTTTACGCTTGTTAGTCAAGGGTTGAAGATTGTCATTTTTTAAATGATTATCTTCTGATTTTATAGTTTGAGCTAATGAATCAAAAGGGAGTATAGCGCTTCCAGCTAATGCTAATCCTGCGGTTTTTAAAAGATTTCTACGATTCATAATTATATTTTTTAGAACTACTGTTTTTTAGAACTCTATTTTATACTCGCTTAACCATTTTACCATATTAGGGTTTCTGTGGTCAAAAAACAAACTTTCATTTGTATCCAGAGTCTGAATCATTTGCATATCATCTGCGGATAATTCAAAATCGAAAATGGTGAAATTTTCCAACATTCTTTCTTTTCGTATTGATTTCGGAATAGCGACGACGCCTCTTTGAATTAACCAACGAAGAATAATTTGTGCGACGCTTTTATCATGTTTATTACCAATTGAAATCAACAAGTCATTATGGAAAATGTTATTTTTTCCTTCTGCAAAAGGTCCCCATGATTGAATTTGTACGTTGTTATTCTGAAGGAATTCTTGGGTACTAATTTGTTGCTGAAATGGATGCGTTTCAATTTGGTTAACAGCAGGTGTAAAACCACTATTAACAATCAAATCCATCACTCTGTCCGGATGAAAATTCGCAACACCAATTGCTCTGATCTTACCTTCAGCATATAATTCTTGCATAGCTCTCCAAGATCCAAAAATATCTCCATAGGGTTGATGAATCAGATATAAATCCAGATAGTCTAGTTGTAACAGGTCTAATGATTTTTGAAAAGCTGCTTTTGTTTTTTCATAACCAACATCTTGAATCCATACTTTTGTTGTTATAAACAATTCTTCTCTAAGGACACCACTTTTCTTAATTGCATTACCTACGGCAGCTTCATTCCTATACGAAACTGCTGTATCGATTAAACGATAACCACAATCGATCGCTTCTAATACTGCTTTTTCACATTCAGTAGCATCCGGAATTTGGAAAACACCGAATCCTAAAATTGGCATTTCTATTCCGTTATTTAATTTTATATTTTGCATGATTTTTTAATTTTAAAGTTACTATAAATTTTCCAGGCAATTAGGATAACTTATAGTACTTTGCAAATTTCCGACCTGAAAATGAGGTTGTTGGTATATAGATTACTGATTGTTCTACCAATATTACTTATTGGACTTGCTATATGGTAATTGCTATCTCTAAATACCTAAATTTGTATTATAAAATGAAAATTATCATGAACAAAGTAGTCAAGTTTAATACCATTACTGAATATAATGTATTCAACAATAACGAAACTTTACATCCATTAATAAATGTTATTGATTTTTCAAAAGCCGACCAAAGATCTTGGGATGGAGAGAAGACAGTTAGAATTTATTATGGCTTTTATTGCCTCTTTTTGAAAGATATAAAATGTGGTGATTTGCGTTATGGTTGTAATTACTATGACTAACAAGAAGGCCCATTGATTTTTGTTGCTCCAGGACAAGTAATGGAAGTAGAAAAGGATGGTAAAGTATTTCAACCAAAAGGACATGCTTTAGTGTTTCATCCTGATTTAATACAAGAATCTTTAACATAAAGCCTTTTAAGTTCCGCAATTTCTTTTTCAATTCTTCGCACTCCCACGCAACCAATAATTTCGTTATTATCTAATGTGAGAAAAAGCGCACCTTCATTTGCCCCATACATTTGTTTCATTTTTCCAAATTCCTCTGGTAAATTCATAGAAGTAAGATCAACGCCAAATGTATTCAAATATTCAACTATAATATCCTTGCAGTTATCAAAATTTTGTTCATTTTCCGCTAAATGGTATTTATTTTTTTTTTCCATTTTAAAATATTTTATGCTTAATCACAACGTTGTTTTATAACGTGTTTACTGAAAATTAATTGCATTTATTTATCCAGTCAATCCATCTTTTAATGGACTCTTTAACTTTAAAATTGTCTTTGTCATTATTGAAAGTTCTGTCTAATATTTTTTTAGCCTTCCCTGATAAAATTTGCTTTACTTCCTGTTTTTCAAATCCTTCTCTAAAATAACAATTAATTTCCACTTGGTTGTTCGGACTAAGAGTTACAGAAGCGGAACCAATCACTTTCTTATCAAATCTTCCAAAAACTAAAGGTAGCCCAAAATTTTCTGTCAAGTGAATTGTATTATTTTGAAATAAATTCTCTTCATAAGAAATTTTTGTCTTTGCTTTCTTGTAGATGTCCACGACTGCCCTTAATTCGGACAGACACACATCATCATATTCTATTTCTTCATTATTCCCTACTTGCTTACTCATAACTCTTTTCTTGAATACAAAATTAACAATCAAATAAAAAAAGATACAGATGCAGAAAACTAATTATTTTAGGATACAGATACAGAATCGATCAATTAGGATTCTCTGTTTTTTCTTTTTGAAGTTTATATATCCTAATAAGAATGTATTATTATCGTGAGTGCACAGCCTATTATCATAGGCGGCACACCTAGTAAAATACCATAAAAGATATAAATTAGGTTTGCTACTAAAGAAAGTATCCTTAAGTAAAGTAGATTCTTCATTGTCATTGATAACGTATTTAGTAACAATGCTGCATAACCAATAATGTGTACTATAATTTTGATTATATATATATATTCGTTAATTTTAAATATATTGACATAACAAAATTAAAGCATGGTTAATACAAGCTACAGATACAAAAAATGAATAATTTACAGATACAGATTGGGTATTCCGGGGCAAACTGGACACCCAATTCTATCTAACTTATTATAAGGAATTATATAATATACTGATTTTCCCAATAATACATTGCCTAATTCTTCAGAGAAACCATCTATTCAGTTGTTTTTAAGTTATACCTAATTCTTCAAATGAAATGTTTGAGTTTTTCATCATTCGTTTGACGGCAGCTATGCGTTTTTGTTTAACCAGCCCTTCGTAAATCTCGTTTTGTATTGGCTGATAGGCTTGCTTTTTCACGGCCATGTTCCAGATGATAACGGCGAGCTTTCTAGCTGTTGCTGTGATGGCTGCGGCTCTTCCTTTTTTATAAGCGACCCTTTTGAAAAATGATGTAAGATTTCCAACTTTGATGCGGTCGATTGAATTGGCAGCATTTCTTAAGGATAATGCAAACTTGTTGGCTCCTTTGGGTGTGCGGCTACTTATTATTTTTCCTCCACTTATACGGTTATTTGGGGCAAGCCTTAAATAGGATGTAAATTGCTTGGCGGTTTTAAATTTAGATAAATCTAGTCCAATTTCAGTAATCAAAGTCATAATTGTATTAGTGCCGATTCCTTCAATAGCAAATAAATCAACACCATAGTAATTGTAACTTAACCAAGAAAGGTCAAATTTTGGTTGGTTCCTTCCTTTGAGCTGTTTTTTAGCAAGATCTATTTGTTGTTTGTCATTGTATGGATTGGGTAGAAACGATTTTAATAGGGCTTCAATCTTTTGATCGCACTTTTGCATTTTTAGTTGGAAGGTTTTATAAATATCATAACAGTCTTCCAATTCATAAAGCAGTTCGTCGCTCCACTGTCCTTGCAAAGCATCCGCTATTTCCTGCTTTGATTTTCTAACCCGAGGATCGGTTAATTGAGATAATACCAGCCCATTGCGCTCTCCTTGCAGAATGGATTCTATTATAGCTGTACCAGTTTTACCGACTATATCACCTAAAACAACATCTAATCGTAAATTCATCAGCCGAAGTGATTTTTGCATTTTGTTTATCATTGCTGCAGCATTTGCTTGGATTGAAGACCGGTGGCGATGCAGCACCCGCAGTCTGGCAGTTTGTTCAGAAGGTAAAAAACATCCTCTGAGCAGGCCTAATGAATGAAGTTTTTGTATCCATTGGCAATCTTTAACATCAGTTTTTGCTCGTACATTTTTAGTCTGGTATCCAGAAACTAATATGACTTCATAACCAGAGCGTTGTAATTCAAAAAACAGTGTCTGCCAATAACTTCCAGTACTTTCCATAGCGATGGTTGCTTGTACAGGGAAGCAATGTCTGACTATCTGAATAAAACAAGAGGGTTAAAGACGACCTCAAAAAATATTATTTCCGTAAAAGGTACGATAATGGGAATAAACCTTGTCTGCAGTGGATTGATTAATGCTGGGGATGTTATCGTTTCAGGTGTGCCGGGCTGGAACAGAGCAGAACGAAATTTTATACATGCCAAAGCGGAACATGTAACCATACCTGTGGACGAAAACGGTCTCCTTGTAGATGAATTAAAAAAGAGAAAAAAAAAGGTGCGGATGGTTTATGTAACACCTCATCATCATTATCCCACAACGGTATCGTTGCGGATTGATCGAAGACTGGAACTACTACGGCTTGCCAATAAATATGGTTTTATCATTTTTGAAGATGATTACGATTTTGATTTTCACTATAAGCTACGCCCGTTATTGCCACTTGCCAGTGCAGACGAAAAAGGAATGGTTATTTATAGTGGCTCATTCAGCAAAAGTTTCTCTCCCGCATTTCGGATGGGCTATATGGCAGCTGCCGAAAATGTCATTGAACATCTCGGCAATGTCCGCATTCTTATAGACAGGCAAGGTGATCAGGTTATTGATGATGCAATGGCTTGTTTACTAAACGATGGTACTATACAACGTTTCTTTAGAAAAACCTTAACTGTATATGAATAAAGACGTGATTTTTTTTGTGACTTGTTAAGTAGTGAATTAAGAGGTGCAGTAAATTTCACCATTCCTGAAGGCGGTATGACGGTCTGGACTGAATTTGATAAATCCATCAATCTTGAAAAATTAGCGCAAAATGCCTACCAAAAGGGGCTGTTTATCTCTAATGGCAAAGCACATCAATATCCGAACTACAAAACCAATGGAGTTCGTTTAGGTTTTGCTTCTTCTTCTCTGCATGATTTAGAAAAAAGTGTGGCTATACTGAAAGGGTTAATATAACTTTTTATTACTGCTGCACCAAATGCTGTAAATAAGGGTCGTTTTTGATACACTTCAATTCCGTCATATTCACCAAAAATCCCTGCTAACTTCAACACTTTTTTGGTTGTAATTGGAGGTTCAGTAAAAGTAGGAGAAAATGAAAAAATACTAGAAAGAGACCAAGTTGGATGGCTTGCTTATTTTAAAGATGAAGCCAAAAGCGAGTTGGTATTTAAAGCTGGAGATGAAAGTGTTCGTCTGGTTATGTATTCCGCCATGCCTCTCGGTGAGGAGATTGTTTCGCATGGTCCATTTATCGCTGACACTTCTGATGAAATACAGCTACTTTACAGAGAGTATAGAGCGGGTACGATGAAACATATATCAACAACGCCAAAGAATCAAAGAATAACTTATTAAAACTAATTTTAATTAATAAACACAAGAGGCGAACAAATAAAATGTTCGCCTCTCTTATTTCAAATTATTCTTCTGATTTTTTTAATAAGACAACATTAAATTCTCTATGAAAGTAAGTCAAAAACAAAATTTAGATTATTTTTTCAAAAAAAATGAACATTGTTCAAAAAATATACATACATTTGCAAAAGAATATTATTTTTATGAGTACAGCAGAAAGAAAAGCACGTGAAAAAGAAGCCTTAAAATCACTCATTTTAAAAGGAGCCAAAAAACTCTTTTTGGAAAGAGGGATTGAGCAAACTACAATTAGAAATATTGCTGATGAAATAGACTATAGCGTGGGAACTGTATATGTCTATTTTAAAGATAAAAATGCTATTTTACATGATTTGCACTCTATTGGTTTTCAGGAACTAGGCGGGTATTTTAAAGAATTATTCGCGATTGAAGATCCAATGGAACGCTTAAAAAAAATGGGACTTACCTATATAAAGTTTGCCATGGAAAATTCTGAAATGTATGATTTGATGTTCAATGTCAAAGCACCAATGGAATTTATTGAAAACTCTGAAAAAGAAGGATGGAATGAAGGCGCTGAAACCTTTGGAGCTTTAAAAACTACGGTGGAAGATTGTATGAGCAAAGGTCATTTTGAAGGACATTTATCAGAACCGCTTTCATTTATGATTTGGAGTTTGGTACACGGAATGTGCTGTCTTGAAATACGCCAGAGAACAAAAGGAGTGAAATTTTCTAATCCCGATACAATCCTGTTTGATGGGTACAACGAATATTTAAAAATAATAAGAAAACTCTAAAAATTTTTTGACTTAAAAATTGAACAACGTTCAATTAAAAAACAACGTATATTATGATAAGAAAAACACTGACTCTGACACTAATTTTATTTGGATATCTGGGATATTCACAGAGTAAGCTTGACAACTATATTGAAGTCGGGCTAAAAAATAACGAAGTAATAAAGCAACACAATTTTGATATTAACAAAAGTATGTATGCTTTAAAAGAAGCGCGCTCCTTGTTCTACCCTACCGTTTCCTTAAATGGAAGTTATACCAAGGCCGAAGGGGGAAGAACAATTGATATTCCTATAGGTGATATGCTGAATCCGGTATACAACACTTTGAATCAAATTACAAATTCGAATGCTTTTCCGACTCTGGAGAATCAGTCTCTTCTAATTAATCCGGATAATTTCTATGATGCTAAAATTCATACCACAATGCCTTTACTGAATTTTGAAATTATTTATAACAAGAGAATTAAAAACCAGCAGACTTCATTACAAAAAATTGAGCTGGAAATATATCAAAGGGAATTAGTCAAGGAAATAAAAATAGCCTACTATAAATACCTCCAATCGGTTGAAGGAATTAAAATTTATCAGGATGCTTTAGCATTAGTTAAGGAAAATCAAAGAGTAAACAAATCTTTATTTAAAAATGAAAAGATAAACCGTACGGCTGTCTTACGAAGTGATAATGAGGTAATACGTATACAGGCAAACCTGGAAACGGCAAACCAGAACAGTAATAATGCCCAATATTATTTTAACTTTTTGCTTAATGAAAAGCTGGATGCCGCAATTGAAGTCGATGAAAATGAAGCTCCACCAATTGACGCTGTTTCAGAGAATACTCAAAACAGGGAAGAATTACAAAAACTTACCCAGGCAAAAGAAATAAACGATAAAGTAAGCAAACTTACGCAGGCGTATTGGTTTCCAAAGGTAAACGGTTTTGCTGATTTTGGAATTCAGGATTTTGATTTTGAAGTAAACAAACAGTCACGTTACTATTTTGCAGGAGTAGGTTTAGAATGGAATATTTTTTCAGGCAACAAAAATAAATTCAAACTTAAACAAACAGAAGAGAACAGTAAAAAAATCAGTTCGCAGATTGATAATGTAAAACAGCAGTTACTGCTTCAGTTTCAGGTTTCCCAGAATAATTTGAAATCAGCTTTGGAACAATTCTACGCTGATAAAAATCAAAAAGAATCCTCCAAAAAATATAATGAGGATATAACCAAATTATACAAAGAAGGTCAAGCGATCTATATTGAACTTCTGGATGCACAAAATCAATGGGTAAACGCTCAGCTCAATACCAATATAGCCCTTTATAATTCCTGGATCACTTTTGCAGAATTAGAAAGAGCCAATGCAACTTTTACTTTTAAATAATCCAAAAACAATAATTATGAAAAAATCAATAGTACTATGTCTTCTTGCCTTGCCTCTTTTTTATGCATGTAAAGAAGAAAAAAAAGAACATACACCATTCGAAACTGCTGATATTATTCCAATTAAAACAGCAACAGTTCAATCTTTGGCACTCACAAATAATATAAGTGCATCAGGATTGGTAACAACAGAAAACCAAGCCAATTATGGTTTTAAAATAGGCGGTGTAGTGAGTCGGATTTATGTAGCGGAAGGTCAGTTTTTCAAAAAAGGCCAACTTTTGGCAGCATTAGATGCAACCGAAATTAATGCCGGTTTAAATCAAACGGATCTGAATGTAAAAAAATACGAACGTGATTACAACCGTGCCAATAATTTATACAAAGACAGTGTGTACACCTTAGAACAGCTTCAAAATACAAAAACAGGTCTGGACATTGCTAAAAAGCAGAAAGATGCCGTTGCTTTTAATGCGCGCTATGCTAAAATATATGCTGCTGCCGATGGTTTTGTAGCCAGTAAGATAGCCAACGAAGGAGAAGTAGTAGATCCCGGATCTCCAATTTTGGCAATAAATGAAACAAACCAAAATAACAACTATTTATTAAAAATCGGTTTAACAGATAAAGAATGGGCATCAACAAAAATTGGTCAGAAAGCAGTTGTTACTCTTGATGGTTATCCCGAAGAGCACTTTGATGCTTTTGTTTTTCGAAAGTCACAATCTGCAGATGTTGCACTAGGTTCTTTTCAGGTAGAATTGAAACTGAATATGAAAAACAGTAAACCGGCAGTTGGTATGTTTGGGAAAGCAGAAATTAAAGCAGAGAATGCAGAAAATTTTATCATCATCCCATATAATTCGCTTATTGAAGCCGATGGTAACAAAGCCTTTGTATTTATAGTAGAAAATAACAAAGTAAAACGTCAGCCAGTTACGATAAATAAGTTTGAAAATAACAAGGTATTCATAAAAGATGGTCTTCAGAAAACAGATCAGATAGTGATATCTAACAGTGCTTATCTAAACGAACAATCAACAATCAAGATCATTAAATAATTAGCATTATGAAGATTACAAACTTTGCCGTTAAAAATTATCAGTTTACGCTGATCATATTTCTTCTGGTGGCCGTTGTGGGTTATCTTACCCTATTTTCGATGCCGAGATCAGAAGACCCTTCCACTCACCCGCCCCAATATCTTATCACAGTAATTTATCCGGGAACCAGCCCGAAAGATATGGAGGAACAAGTTGTAAAACCTATCGAAAATAAAATTTACGGACTTGAAAACATTGATAAAATATTAACTACAGTAGAAGATGGTGTAGCCGCTTTTCAGGTAAAATTTAAATATGGCGTAGACGTTGATAATAAATATCAGGAGATCTCTACTGAAATGAATGCGCTGAAAAGCAGTGAACTCCCAAAAGATATTTATCAGATCAAAACGGAGAAAATTGCATCATCAGATGTGAAAATTCTTCAGGTAGCATTAGTTTCAGAAAATGCTTCCGACAAAAAATTGCGTGACGAGGCTGATAAGCTAAAAACAAAATTAGAAAAAATCACCAATCTTAAGGATGTCAAATACTTTGGAATTCCTGAACAGGAAATTCGTATTGATTTGCAATTGGATAAATTGGCACATTTAAAAATCCCTTTAAATCTCGTGATGGGAAGTTTACAAAGCGAGGCTGCCGATATTCCGGGAGGAAGCATCGATCTTGACAGCAAAGTATTTAATGTTAAAACAAGTGGTAAATTTAAGAACGCAGAAGATGTTGCCAATACAGTCATTTACAATGCAAACGGAAAAATAATCTATATGAAAGATGTTGCCGAAGTGGGCTACAAATCTCAAACAGTAGATCATATTACCCGTATTAATGGACACCGATGCGTTTTGGTTACTGCCGGAATGAAGGACAATGTAAATATTACCGATGTTCAGAAAGAATTTTCACCAATCGTAGAAGAATTTTCGAAAGACTTACCACAAAACATCAAACTGATTAAAAGCTTTGATCAGGCCAATATGGTATCACAGCGTTTAGGGCATTTGGGCTTTGATTTTGCACTTGCGATCATTTTGGTTATTATCACATTGTTGCCGTTAGGGTCAAGAGCATCTCTAATAGTTATGATCTCGATACCCTTATCATTGGCTTTGGGACTGATCGCAATGAATGCTTTAGGGTATTCCTTAAACCAGTTAAGTATTGTTGGATTAGTGGTAGCTTTAGGATTATTGGTCGACGATAGTATTGTGGTAGTAGAAAACATCGAGCGTTGGCTTAGAGAAGGACATTCTAAAATGGATGCAGTTTTAAAAGGCACAAAACAAATAGGAATTGCTGTTGTGGGATGTACGGCAACACTTGTCATTGCTTTTTTACCGTTGGTTTTTCTTCCTGATGTTTCCGGTGAATTTATCAGAAGTCTTCCAATGGCGGTTATTACAAGTGTATTGGCTTCTATGATTGTAGCCTTGACATTAGTTCCATTTTTGGGAAGTAGATTTCTAAAAACACACGAGCACGGCGAAGGAAATATTTTTCTTCAGTATCTGCAAAAATTCCTTACCAGAAGTTACAGGGACATAATGCCTAAAGCGTTAAAATTTCCAAGAACAACTATTGCTATATCAATATTTTTAAGCGTTACCGCTTTTGGATTGTTTAAGGCAACCGGATTTAAATTATTCCCAACTTCTGAAAAGCCAATGTTTTTAATTAATATAAAACTGCCGCTGCAGGCAAATATATCAGAGAGTGACAGGGTGACAAAAATTGTGGAAGCAGAGTTAAAAAACCATAAAGAAATTGCGTTTTATACGGCCAATGTCGGTAAAGGGAACCCACAAATTTATTACAATGTGCATCCACAAGACAGAAAGCCCGATTTTGCACAGATTTTTGTTCAATTGGAAGATGAAGCGAAACCTACTGAAAAAACAGCTTTAATTGAAAAATTGAGAGATAAATTTAAAACGATGCCCTATGCTAAAGTAGAGGTAAAAGACTTTGAGCAGGGAACGCCTCTTGAAGCAAATATCGTGGTTCGTTTATTTGGCGAAGACCAAAAGGTTTTGCGTCAGCTTTCGTCTCAGGTAGAGAATATTTTACGAAATCAGGAAGGTACTGTCTACATAAATAACGAATTGAATACGTATAAAACTGATGTCAAGGTAAAAATCAATAAAGAAAAAGCAAGAACACTTGGTGTTTTAACAAGCGAAGTTGATAAGGTAATTCGTCTTGCAGTGGCAGGATTAACCGTGGGAGATTACATAGATGACCGTGGCAATGCAAGAAATGTTACACTTACCCTGCCAAGAAATAAATTTTCTAATCTCGATGCACTTAAAAATTTATATGTAAATAATATTCAGGGAACACCTGTAGCGCTTAATCAGATTGCGACAATATCTTTTGAAACTTCACCAACAGCAATTAATCATTTCAATAAATCGCGTTTTTCAAAAGTTACTGCATTATCAGGAAAGGGCTATTACGCTAATGATCTGCTGACACATATTATACCTAAATTGGATAAACTAAAAATGCCAAAGGGATATTATTATAAATTATCAGGAGAAAAAGAATCTGAAGGTGAAGCATTGGGAGGTAATTTCCTTGCGGTAATTATTTTAAGTACATTCCTTTTCATTGGAGTATTGCTATTGCAGTTTAAAACATTCAAAGGAATTATAATCGTGCTTTCTATCATCCCATTAGGAGTTTTAGGAGGCGTTGTATTACTGCTTATTACCGGAAGCCCTATGTCATTGGTCGCTATTATTGGTTTCATCGGTCTTTCCGGAATTCAGGTAAAAAATTCACTCCTTTTGGTAGATTTTACCAATCAATTGCGACAAGAAGGACATTCAATTGATGAAGCCATTGCTATTGCCGGAGAAACCCGTTTTTTACCAGTGGTATTAACTTCTATCACGGCAATCTGTGGACTTATTCCTCTCGCACTGAACTCAAATCCTTTGATCGCGCCATTGGCAATTGTATTAATTGGCGGACTTATAAGCTCTACCATTCTTTCAAGAATTGTAACACCTGTGATGTATAAACTAATGCCTCCAAGTATCGAAAATGATAATAAAATATAAACATTTAATAAAATTCAAGATGAAACAAACGATCTTAATAACAGGAGCATCAACCGGTTTTGGACTCATGCTTGCCACTAAACTTTTTGAGAATGGGTTTAATGTAATTGGCACTAGTCGTGAACCTGAAAAATACAAGAATAAGGTTCCTTTCAAACTATTGCGTCTGGATATTTCAGATGATGATTCGATTAACTATTTTACTAAAGAACTTTTTACTCAAATAGAAAAGCTGGATGTTTTAATAAATAATGCTGGCTATGCTGTTACAGGTCTTGCTGAAGAAACACCAACAAAAATTGGATTACAACAATTTGAAACTAATTTCTGGGGTACAGTTAAGCTAACTAACGCACTACTCCCAAATATGAGAAATCTAAAACACGGCAAAATTATTACTGTAGGTTCATTTTTAGGGTTAATTGGGCATCCCAACTTTAGTTACTATTCAGCTTCTAAACACGCTTTAGAAGGATATTTTAAATCATTAAGATTTGAAGTGAATCAATTTAATATAAGAATTAGTATGGTTGAGCCTATGGTTCATAAAACTAATTTTTTTGATAACGCTGTTGCAACTTATGGCAATATTGAGGATTATGATATGTTCAGGCAAAAAATCCACTCCTACTATAATAATGAACTCAAAAAGGCACCAGGACCAAACGCTGTTGCTGATACTATAATTAAAATCATTAATTTTAAAAATCCAAAATTTAGTTATCCAGTTGGAAAAAGTACACCAATGATCCTTACCCTACAACAATTTTTATACAATACCTTTGAAAGTATCATTTTAAAAGGAGTTAATAAAGCAGCATAAGATGGAAAACAAAAGACTTCAATTACTACAAAGTTTCATTGGCAAACCATTTACAGGGAGTCCGTCTCCTTTTGCTCAATGGTTAAATGGAACAGTAGTCTCCGTAAATGATAAAGCAGTGGAATTTCAATTTATAGTTAGAAAAGAAATGACCAACCCTGTTGGGATACTTCATGGAGGTGTTACTTCAAGTATGGTTGATCACTGCATTGGTGTTAATTTTATGATACTTGGCTTAGAAAACTTCTATCCTACTATTAATTTAAATATCGATTTTTTTAATCCTGCTTTTGAAAATGACACCGTTTTGGTTAAAACAGAATTAATCAAGTTAGGAAAAATGATCATTCATTTCAATGCAGTAGTCATAAATCAAAATAATAGCAAACTTGTTGCTAAAGCAAGTTCTAATCTCGCAATTAGTTCTACTAGAATCCCCTTTTAAATTCCTATCCAATTTTAATAGAAAGTATATGATTCAAAAATCAGTAAACTTTTAATATAACTTAATGCTTCAAATTTTATTGGTTTATAAATTGACAATTAAATTACAAAAAGCCACTTCAAATGAAGTGGTTTCTTTTTGAAAGTATTTGATTAAGTCAACTACTTCTCGAATCTAATATTTATAAGTACTTATAGTGATCAATATATTACCAACAATAATTTTCTAAACATCGGAATCATTGACCAAATTTCACATAGTAACCCCAGAGTTTTCTCAGAAAGAAGAGTCTCTGTCAATCAGACAATGAAAATATTGAAAAGAATGGTATCGATACAAGCGTAGCACAGATAAAAGAGATACTTAATTTCCTGTATATATTTACTAAAGCATATTCGAATCGAGATGCTCAAATATATCAGAGTTGATAGCATCCCCTAAGGGGATATCGAACCTCTAATCATTGTTTTTATTATCTATTTTCTTATTTTCTTTAAAATCATCTTTACGAATCAAAATTATCGAACCAGTAAAAATCTTAAAAACCTCTCCATAACCAATTACAAATCAGCAAATTAAATCAAACAAAAAAGAGGACAATCATAAATGATCATCCTCTAAAGTGCCTAATGGTACAAAATTCGAACCTTTTATTAGAAGATTTGAAACTCTTAGCCGATTGTTTTGAAATGTAAAGGTTCTAAAAAATTCTGCTTTCTAAAGTAAATTTTATCCCTGCATTTTTGGATTTAATTGATTCTTTTTTGGAAGAAAAACAACTTAAAGACCTGTAAAAAACCTGCTATTACTATTCTGGTATACTCATCTTTAACTGACATTTCAATACTTTTTAGAAGTGGTAGTTTTTACAAATCCACCTTCGTCAATAACACTAGTAGAATATAGTTTTCCTTTTTGAGTGTATGACTTTAGAAAACCAAATTTACTCTTGCTAAACTTCAATTGATTTTTTAATCCATCTTTTTTGGTATTCGTTTTTGTATATATGTTTCCAACGCTTATGACTCCATAAGTAATTCTCCGGATTTGACATAACTGCCTTTTCCAGTTTTTCTGTAAAAATACTAGTTATAATTCCTATTTTATAAGGTCCAGAAAAATCAAAAATTGGTTCTAAAATAAATTTATAATGCCCTCTTTTTTCGCGAATAATATTTGCAAAAAGGCTTGGTGTTTTGTAATGCGCCGTATTTAATTCGGTGCCGCTCAAAAACGCTGTTCTTTGTGAAAGAAACTGGGTCCAAAAACTTTTTTGTGGAATTTTTGGGTTTTGATCTGCAACTAAAACCAGAACGTGCTGTTTGTCTGAAAACTTCACCATTTCTTTTTTCATATTTTTTGAAGCTACCATTTTTGAGCCAAAACGACTTCTTATCTTTAGCATTAAATCATTTGCTGAACGACTACTCAAAGGTTTATAAACCACAACAACATTTGTTTTTTTTTAGCATTGACGCTATGTGCGCATTTGCCCATTCCCAATTGAATTGATGTCCTAAATAGATATGGCAATTTTGATCTTCGGCAAGTATCTTCTCCAATTGAGAATAGTCTGCCGTAATGTGTGCCTGTAACTTTTTCTCGGAAATGGAAAGTAGTTTTATAGTTTCGATAAAATTGTCGCAAAAATCCCTGTAGAATTTTTTTTCAATACTAATTCTTTCAATATCCGTTAGATTACGAAATGATTTGTTGATATTTTCAGCAACTACCTTACGGCGGTACTTAAAAATATAATACAGTAAAAAAATAAAAAAATCTGAAATGAGATATAAGATCCTTAATGGAATTAGTGAAATCGGGTAAAGTAAAAAGGCAATCAATATTTTATTCTTTATATTTTTTTTTGATTTAAAAGATCTATTGATAAGCTTCAATAGATTAGCCTAGAAAGTAAACACCTCATCATAAAAACAATCAAACCCACCGGTGTGATTTTTTTGAAACATTTCATCTCTATTAAAGTTTTAGTCATACATTATTTTTTTTCGCAATCCAATTGTAAATTTCTGTTTGAGAGCGTCTAGGATTGTTGAGATTGATACTAATTGGGTCATTCAATCCTTTAGCATTAATAGTTCTTTTTTTTGTGTTATCTTCTAATTGTAATTGAATTATTGTATTTATTTCTGCTTTATGAAGTCCATCATGTATTGGGAAAGCAACTTCAATTCTTCTGTTTAAGTTTCTACTCAACATATCGGCAGATGACAGGTAGATTTTTTCTTTTCCACCATTAGCAAATCTGTATATTCTTCCGTGCTCTAAAAACATATCTACAATTCGATAGATTTTTATATTCGCGGTAATATTTTTAATTCCCGGCAATACAGTACAAATTCCTCTTACCAAAAGAATTACTTCAACACCTGCCTGACTTGCCTCGATAAGCTTGCAAATAACCTCTTTTTCATCAATTCCATTTACTTTTAATAAAATTGCCGCCTCTCTTCCTGCTTTCTTGTTTGTTATTTCATTGTCTATCAATCCGATTAGTTTGTCTTTCATATTAAAACCTGCAACCAAAAGATTTTTTATTGCTACTGCTTTTTCTTTAGTTTTTAAAAATGTAAATACTTTTTTCAAATCGGTTGTGTATTTTTCTTCTGAAGTGAAAAAACCAAAATCAGAATAAATACTGGCAGTAGTTTCGTTAAAATTACCTGTAGATAAATAGCTGTAAAATTTATTTTTACCATCTTCACTTTTCATGGTAACAAGCGCAACTTTGGCATGTACTTTTAAATTAGGCATGCTATATATAATTTTGATGCCTGCCTTTTCCATTTCTTTCGACCAAAACAAATTGTTATTTTCATCAAATCTGGCTTTGACTTCGACAAAAACGGTTACTTTTTTACCATTTTTCGCAGCACTTATCAAGGCATTTGCAATCAGCGATTGTGATGAAATACGGTATAAAGTAATCTTTATTCTAGTGACATTTTTATGAATTGCAGCTTGATTGAAAAACTGTAATACATAATGATAGGATTGGTATGGAAAATGAATCAATTGACTTTGTTTATCAATAATTTCAAAAATAGAGGTGTTATTTTCAAAAGGTAAATGTTTTAGTGCAGGATAGTTTTGACCTTGAAGTTTCGGTTTTATTGGATTTGGAAATTTGAATAAATCAAAAAGATTATGATGACTTCCGCCTTTAATCATTTCATTCTCCTGCAAACGGAATGATTTTTTGCAAACTAAAACAGTTTCAGGTTCCATATTAAAATCATACAAAAACCGTGTTGATGAACCCGATTTCCGTTCTTCAATTTTTGCTTCAATTTTTGCTATTAAATCTCCAGAAGTTTCATCAGGAATTTCATAATTTTCATCTCTATTTAATTTTATAGCATTGCAGGAAATAATTTGTTCCAGAGGAAATATAAAGGATAAACATTTCCTGATTATGGTGTCAATAGAAATAATATAGTTTGTATCTTTTATACTTTGCAATTGTTTGTAACGATCCAGTTTGTCTGAAGGAATATTTAAGTAAGCATAGTTGAAAATTCCAGTAGCATCTTTTAATTTTACCAGTAAATATAATCCCCGATTATTTAAAAAATATGATTTTGGGGTGTTTTCAGTAATGTAAACAACCTGAATATAGGAAAGAATAATGCTTTTAAAATAATACTCAATTTCGTCTAAGTGTTGCTGTATAATTTCTTGATTTTCATAGAAAATAATTTTATTATCTGCTAATTCAGGTACAATTGTATCTTTCCAAATCACCCCGAATTTATTTTGTTGAAGGTTTACTTCCGATAAAATCTGGTCAAATAAAGCGCTATCTTTCTCTGAACTCCCTTTTAGTAATTTATTGATTTTCACTCTAAAAAACTCATCTAAATTAGAAGAATGAATTGCTAAAAACTTAATACGCTCATACAGTGAGTTGCTACTATCATTGGCTTCATCTAAAACGCAACTGTTGAAGGAAAGCCAAGAAATTTCGGAAGGAATACTACTATGTTGCACGATATTTTTGTATTAGGGTTTGAACAAAAATAGAAATGGGAAATGTTAATCCTATTATCTTATCCATATATTATTATTAAAATTGAAATCCTAGTGAAAAAGCCAGTCTTAATCCATCAATGGAATTGAATAAGCTAAGATTTGCTGTTAGTAATTCGGCTCCATTAATGAAAAAACCACCGCCATAAGAATTATTCCATTTGTTTGAATTATCATCCTTAATCCAAATCCGGCCATAATCAAAACCGCCATACATGCCCATCCTTATAGGAATAATGTTTGTTTTCATACTTTTGAATGTATACCTAATATCGGTATTTTGAAATAACGATTGCTGCCCTGTAAATCGTTGGTTTCTAAATCCCCTTAAACCATCATTTCCACCAATAGAAGCTGCCTGATAAAATTCGTAGTTGCTATTGAAAATAATATGGCTCTTAATTTGGGTTGCTAATACTAATTTTCCCGAGGGGACTAATTTGTGATTAAAACTAACTTCCGGAATTATATAAACGAAATTTCTTTTATTATCTTCTATATTTGATGTAAATCCTACTTCTAGCGACGTTTTCATTCCGATAGTTGGATAGATCTTATTGTCATAGTTCTCGAATTGGTATTTTGAATTTACTCCTATAAATCGATTGCTTTCTAAAATTGTTTCAGGCAATTCATTATTGTTTTCAACAAATCTACCTTTTGTATCTTCAACTTCTATTGCTTTATAGGATAGCCCAAATGATAGGTTACTGCCACCTTTTCCTTTCCAAACAAGAGATGGTGCAAAGCCGAATTCTTGTACTTTCACACGGTTGTAGTCTAATCCGTAAATACCATCATCATTTTCAGTTTCATTTCCATATCCAAAAAAATTTTGACTAAAGTTGGCACTTTGAAAATTGGATTGCACTACCAGATTAAGTTTACCAAATACGTTGGCAAATTCCCCTTTGTAATTTAGTTCATAACCATTTGTTGTAAAATAATATGCTGCTTTGAATTGATGTCTTTCTGAAAAAGGATTTCTCTCAAAACCATATAACGTATACGTATCGTTTATACCAATTTTAAAACCATCATCGGGATTTGCTCCGAGAATAGGAATAATTTGATTTGTACTTGCTTGCAATTTTTTATAGTCATATGTATTTATATTATAATCATCTGTTAGTTTTAAATTTGCATTAGCAGTATGATCAATAATATTCTTTTTAGTTTTATAATCGTAGATGTATATATTTTTACCATTTTGTACATGGTATTCGTCATTATTTTGCCCGCCTATCAACCGAATTTTTATTTTTTTGCTTGTACCGGTCACTTCAAAATTATCTTTGTCATCAAGTCCATATACCCAAAGTTCTTTTGTCACTTTCGGATTGTATGATTTTTGAATAAACAGTTCATTGGTATTGTCGCGCTTTTTGCGGAATATTGCTAATACCACATCGCCATTTTCCTTACATTCAATTTTTATAAAATCGTCCTTGTTAGTTCCGGTTATCACGGCGTACTTATTGACTAATGCAAAATACCTGTCCGCGATTTTTTGTAAATTATTTTTTCTTGCTTTGAGTGTTTGCTTAATGGATAGCATGGTTTCATCCCTTAGCTCTTTCGGAACATTTTGAAACGCCCTTTCTATTACTTCATCAGTCAGATTATTTTGTATTTGACTTGCTTGTGCATCCCATACTTCTTTATCTGTAGTTCTGATAAAGGCAATATCAAGAGGATAAGGTTCTATGTTGAAGCCTTTGACGTCTTTTATATCATCACTATACTTTCTTAACAATCTTGCGGGCGGTATTAGTTTTACTGCCGCGCCTAAAATAAATCCGTCTGACATTTTAGAGAACGCCTGGTCTCTGTCTCTTGGCAATGGCCGGAAAATTGTTTTCCCGTTTTCTTTAAATTCAAGCCACCTCCATTGGTCCTGATGCCTGTCCCAATCATTGATGAGCATGTCAAACAATCGCGCTTTAATATAAGCCGCTTCATCTACTGTTTTGTTTTCGTCTGAATGAAGTTCTTCTACCAAATCAGCGGTACTAATTACATTACCTGTAAAATATGGATTTGTAAGTTCAATATTGCCACCAGAAGCTTGCTCTTCCAGAAGGTATAGTTCGTCTCCGAACTCAGAATTAAAATCGCCCAACGCTTTTTGCTTTGGAATGTAATACAGTTTTGGATTTAAATGATAAACGCCAATAGCATCAGAAAGAGTTGCAATTGTAAATGGAGCGTAAGGATAGGAACCTGTAAAAACATCCATAACCAAAGCTTCGGCAGAAGTATTTTGAAACTTTTCTTCAACATACTGATCTTCTAAAAATGCCGATTGGATGAATTGGCTGCCATTTTTCTTCATGGCCCTCATCACGTATTGTTTTCCGGATTTGGTTTTCAATCGCAGGGCTTTCGATTGACTTCCGCCTCCTTTTCTAACGGGAGTTAATCCACCAAATAACGTATCGAGATCTACGGTTTTTGCTGTTACCGAAGTACTGTAACTATCTCTATATCTTTTTCCCCATAAAAAATCATAGCCCATAGATTTGCTTGTAGCCTTTTTATCGTAAATGACACTTTTAATTTCGGTTGGAAAATTACTTTCAAAATTTAAATTTTGCTTTTTCGTATCAGCAGGCAAAATTTGTGATTGGCACACTATTTTTTTGTCACCACTATTTATAAAACGCACAAAGGAGGAGCCGTCATCAAAAACATCCAATATGGCATATCCATTAACTCCGTACGAAAATTTACCTCCTTTTTTGTTTCGTGTTTCAGATTTTTTTGAAGCAGATCCGCTGATGATTTGATGCAAGTTGTCTTCAACAATGTATTGCAAGTTGTGTTCGTGTCCTGAAACAAAAATTACTTTGTCATTTTGTTGTGCTGCGACAACCAGGTTCTTTTTTAATTCGTTATAATTTTTATTTTGCATATCGGCATTAGAAATGCCACTGGTTTTTCGGATTAAGTTTTTTAAGCTTCCTAAAACAGGCAAAGGAATTAAGTGGCTTTTAAAAGAATACTCTCCGCCATGTGGACCATTGCTGTACATTGGGTGGTGGATTGCCACAAGTGTTGTTTTACCTCTAGCTTTCTTTATCTCACTTCTAAATTCGTCTAAAAACTGATTTTTTGTTTTTATGGTACAATCTTCATTTATTGTAGGGTGGTTGTCCCAATCGGTAATGTACCATTGTGAATCGACGATAATGAGCACTATGTCATTTCCAATATTGACAGTTTCAATTGCACAACCATTTTTTGGTAAAAAGGATTTTTTCCCTAATTGTTTTTCAACAAATTCCTGTTCTCTTTTTAAACCCTCAGGGCCGTTACTATACCAGTCGTGATTGCCTGGAATAAAAATAGTTTTTCCTTTAAAGGAGTTTACAAGATCAATTTGGTTTTGAAGTACTTTTTCGGCCTCATGGCGTTTCAAACTGTTTTTTTCGTGCATTCTAGCGGGATAGATATTATCTCCTAAAAATAGTAAGGTGCTTTTTTCAGCGGCACTATTTATCTGATCTGATAATGATGGCTCGGAGCTTTTTATGGTGTCTTTAAATCCGTCACCAGCATCGCCAATCAGAAAGAAAGTATGTACAACTTTTTTATCGTTTGGATAGCTTTCTGGTTTTTTATCTGGACTAAATTGTGGCTTAAAAGTAGCACATGATTGTACGATAATCAAGAATGGTAACAGATATAGTTTTATATTTTTCATATTAGAATATTATTTGTTTTTATAGGCCATATGGAATCGCTATCTTCATGGTTGCTTATCTCACAATTTTTTATTTTCATACATGTTCGATGATTTTCAATTGTTTACAACAAACTTGTTGTCCCCGGCGATTTCATAATTATTCGGTTATCTGAATTTAAAAGCAATTAAAAATGCCATGACAGAAATAATAATTCCCCACATAAAAATGTTGTAAGTGGTTCTTAATAATCTGTATTTTTTTTCTAAAACAATGCCCAGATGATACAAGTCCTTGATCATCGAGTTATAGATGTAATCCCTATCTTTCATTAATTCATTCATTGCCCAATTATAATCCTGGTAAGGCATTTTGTAAAAATTTCCAAAAAACAATAGATTTACCTTTTTTTCCTCTACTTCATTTCTTGTAAAGCTGCCTTTTGTAACGCTGGGCCTAGTAGCCAGGATAGCAATTGTTATAGAAGTTACGCTGGACACAATCAAAACTAATGTTGGTATTATTAAATGTGCATTTGCGGGATTGTCCAATTTTGGAATAATTGTTGAAAGCGAAACCGAAATGATTATAGCATTCACAGATAGTAAAATGTTAGCCTTATTATCAACAAAGCGGCTTAAATTGTTGTGATTATTGAGAGTAGTCCTAAACATTGTATCGATACCTCTCTCCGGTTTTTCTGATTTATAGTTTTTCTTCTTTCTCTTTTTATCGTTTTCTAGCAGAAGTGATTTTTCTAATATATCGTTTTGAGGTACGTTAGGTTCCATAAGATTATTGTATTAAAAGTTTTTTTTAATTAATTTCAGGTTTTTATCTTTTGAATTCTGCCATTCTTTTTGCGCAAATTTTGTAAAATATTGATGCTTTTTAAGGAATTCGATATTGATAGCGTACCAATCGTCATCGCAATATTTTTTATTAATTGAGTTCTCCCATTCTTCTCTTAGTAGTTCTAATAAATCCGTATAGTTTTCATGCGCCAAATGGGCATTGTCTGCATCTTTAATTATTTTTTCTAATATGTTTTTTGGATTATAATTAAATGTAGTAGCCAAGATTAAATCACATACTTTTTGCTGAATGTTCTCTGAAATGTTTTTATCCTGTAGAAAACCTAAAGCAATTTCAACACTCTTTTTTTCGTGATTATCAACTCCTTCAATATAACCTGCATCATGAAACCAGGCAGCTAAAAGTAGTACTTTTGTTTTTTCCAGGTCTATTTTTTCGGCACTGCAAATGGTTTCAATACCCATCACAACACTTTTTGTGTGTTCTAAATTGTGATATGAATATTTTGAATCTAATCTTTCTTTAAAAAGTTTTGTGATGAATTCCTTTGCTTCAATTAACAAACTATTGTCATTATGCTTTACTTTTACCCTAAGTGCTTTTAAACCAGAAACAGCTTGTAAATCTTCAACCTCTAATTTTTCTATTTCGGTTTCTAATACATTTTTGTGCTGGAGGTATTTGATGTATTTGATGTATTCTTTTTCTTGAGTTGAATTGGAATACACAATCGTTATTTTTTCTTTTTGAGTAATACGTTCTTCAGAATTTTTTACAAATGCTTTGTCAATTCTTTTTTTTACCACTTCGTAACGTGCATTATACGAGCCATCAACATCAAACCGTTTTTCATCCATTCTAAAACGAATAGAAATAGGAGTGTTGGTTGCAAGTATGAGTGAAGTTACATCAAGCGTATAGGGCAAAGTTGTTTTAAGTTTATGGTGTTCTAATTCCATTTCGCAAAGTGTTTCCAATTGCCATAGTCGTAAGTTTTGCAAATAAATTGTATTAAAGACTTTGTTAGGTTCAATGGATGCCCCGATATACAAATTGTGCTCCACACCATCAGTTTTAAAACTTTCATAGTAGTGAGGAAAAATTTCCTGGGCTTGTTGTTGTTTACTTTCCAAAATGTTAGAAAGTTTTTTATTGATGCTCATTATTGTATCATCAAAATCTTTGCGTGTTTGATAAAACATTCCTGTTTTTGGGTCTAGCTTATTGAAATAGTCCTTTATTTGACTTTCAGTTTGTTGATTAATTTCAAAATTTTTTAAAAAGGAATGGATTTCTGTTTCTATGTAATGGTGAATTATTTGTTCTGAATTATTCTTTAATGGTTGGTCTAATTCTAATAAAAAGTTTTGTAATTCATATTTTTTTTGTTCAATGACTCCAACTTTTTTATCGAAATTTAAGACTTCAATTATAGTAATGATTTGATTGATTTGATCTTTCAAATCATTTACAATTGCTTTATTCCTATTTTCAGAAGAGTCCTTAATATCTATTTGTCCATATAATGGATAGACCTCTTTAAATACAATCTCTTTGAAAGTATAATCTTTGATTGAGATATTTGAGTGAAAATAGTTTCGAACTTCTTTTTTGAATTTCCAATAGACACTTGGATGAATTAAAGTATATTCTTTTTGAATAATTGCCTCTAAATGATTTACCATGTCATCATTACTTTTTTCAATAGTATCTGATATATATGGTAATAACAGCTCCAATTTATTAGCGTTAACAGAATTTAAAGCTCTAATAGTTGATGATGCGAGTTGTAGTAGCCCTAATAAATTTTTGTCTTTAATGACAGGTGCCAACAAAAAACTTTGAATATCCTTACTCAGTAAATGTGTTCCAAATGGATTATTGCTCATAGAAAAATCAAAAACATTTGGGATTATGAAGGGCTTATTATTTTCAACCAAACTTTCAAAGGAGCATCCACAAAGAACATTTTTGCAATCTGCTTTTTTTGTGTCTAACAGTATAAAACTTTCAAAATTACCTTCATTAAATGGAGGTTTTATGAATATTCCTTCTTCATCATCATAAAGAGTAAACCCTACTTTTAAATCAGGTATCTTAAAAACCGATCTAAAAATGGATTCAAAACTATCATTAAGTTCAACTTTTTCTATGTTTGTTTTTAATAGGTTTGATTTCAGATTTGAAACAGCATTTTCCAACGTTACATCCACTAATGTTATTATTGCAAATCCCTTTAAGAACCAACTATTATAAGGAAACGCTTTCTTCCATAATTCTATATTGTGATAATTATCGATTAATTCTTCAATTTCTTCTTGAGTTAAAAACCTAGTTTTTTTTGCTGGATATATTTCCAGAAAGTCAGTATTATAAACTATTTTATAATGTTTAACAATTCCATTTTTGTCCGGAATGTCATAGAATAATGGTTTTTCGAAATTAATCTTTTGTTTATAATAGGCATTTAGTATAAACGTACAGTTCATAATATAAAACTGATGTTCATCCATGTCCCTAATACTAATATCAAAAGACATTCCGGCATCATCTAAAATTTTTTTAAATCGTTCCGAATAATTAAATGTAATATCGTAGAAAGGTATTGTCACTGCTTTTATTTCATTGAATGTTAAGGCTGAGGGAAACAAATCGGCGAGTATATTCTGGATTAACTTTTGATTGTTTTTAAATATTTCTAGATTATCAATACCATTAATAATTTCAGGTATACCTTTGATTTGATTTAATAAACTATTGGCATAATTTGATTTATATTCAATATCAGATACAGCAATTTGTTCCAATCCTTCAACTAATTTGTGGAAAGAAATTAAAATCCTGAAAGGGCTTAAATATTTATAATTCTTAATCATATTTGTTTTTATTTAATAGTAGTTCATACAAAAATGTATTATTATCACAACTTTCTTTTACTCGAAAATGGGAATCAATCTTACTAAATCACATCTAAAACATTAATAAAAAACTGATTTTGATGGCTTTATTACAAACCCAAATCGTATCATATTGGTTTTTTGAGTATAATCTACCAGACTTTCTGCATAACCCGTATAGTACTGAACTGATAAATATTGATTGTTATTCTTACTAATACGATAAGAAACTTGTGTAGAAATAGAGCCTATGTCGTCCCAGGACATTGCTTTTCTTGATGTTATATCAAAAATAAATCGTCCATTGCATATTTTTTGCGAATAGCTAATTTCGCCGTAGCCAACGTATTTTATTAAATCTGGGTTGTCGTGTTTATAGGACATTGGAATCCATCCCTTTAATGTTATCGATGAAGTTTTGGATAATTCTTGCATGTATTGAAAACTTATTCTATTCCAGGATCTTGAATATATACTATCCTTGCCATTAGATTCGTGTTCATAAGCAATCGCTACTATTCTAAGCAAACTATTTTTATTGACGAAAAATTTCCCAATTCCCAAAGCCGGATTGTAATTAGTTTCGGAAAAAGGACTCGAATCTTTATAAATCTTCCAAAACGATTTTTGTGTATAAGCGAGGAAAAGATAGGTATTGAATGGCAGGGTGGATTTTGTTAAACGCTGTTTGAAACTAATTTGAAACTTTGCGTCTGATGTATTGCGACTTACCGGGCCATCTAATGTAGGACCAGTCATGAAATAGTTATCCTGAAAGATTGTAAATGAAGGCGCATTATTTATTATATCACTTATCGAGTCTTGTGAAATTTTTTGACTAAACAAATTGAAGGAGGTTAGAAATAATACAGTAAGTATTGTTATATGCTTTTTCATAATAGTATTATTTACGATTTACAGTCTATTCTCTGCGTAATAATTTTAATAATCTCATTGGTACTACAATAATTTGTATTTACTGCCAAACTACCCTCATTATAGGGTTCGTATTTGTATCTGTCTGTCACTGAAAAAAGACCAATAGATGGAACTTTAACCGAGCTGGCTAAGTGCATGATGCCGCTGTCGGCTCCTATAAAAAGAGAAGTGTTTCTAATTAATGCTCCAATTTCCCGAATATTGTTGCTGTAAAATGTTGGTTCATTAAATGAAATCTTTGAAATATTATCTATCGGTAAAACTTCAATAATATTCATGTCTGCAAACTCTCTCTTTAATCTTTTATATAATTCCATCCACCAACTCTCCGGAAAGCACTTATCACCGGTTGCGGATGTGAATAAGCATATTGTCTTTGTATTTTTAGATTTTACCAGTTTATCCAGTATTGCTTTACCTTCTTTGATTTCAGTTGGGTGTAGTTTTAAATCTAAATCATGCATTGATTTAGTTAGATTGAGTTTTTCTGATTGCGATAAATAGTTTCGCAACCCATAAACTGGTTGTTTAGCATAGTGTGGTGACTCGTTAAACTGCATTTTGTCAGCTTCTCCATAAAATTTATAATCTGCAACTGCTATTTTGGTAGCAATCCTACCTGATGAAGAGTCACTATCAACATTAATTACGACATCGTATGTTCTTTCATCAATTGATGACCAAACTTTTAAATATTGAAGAATATTTCTAAACGGTTTCCTTGGTAATTGAATTATTCTATCAATGTTTGAATAATTTTTAAAAAGTAGCGGGGCTAAATTGCCTTTCACGAATAGGTCAATCTTACAGTTTGGAAAAATTTCTGAAACTTCAGTTAGTAATGGTGTCAATAAAATTAGATTACCTAATGTGTGGTTTGGTCTAATAATTAAAACTCTTTTTACATTGCGAGTATTATAGTGGTTAAAAGTAATGTTGGTTGTATTTCTTCCAATATTTTTAGTTAACCGTTTGGTTATTTTTCGTCTTACGAAATTCACTTTTTTTAATATATCCATTGCCTTTCAATTTAGTTTTAAGTTTTTTTGTTTTTAAAAGAACTTAAATATTATAAAGCAAAGATATATAGCGAGTTATCCTTTAAAAAGGTTGGCTATTCGGTAAGTTTGGTCTTATTGTCGGTTTTATGCCAAATAGATCTAAAATGTATGGACACAAGACTCTAGAGAAAAAGAAATGCCGATTAACGAGTAATCGGCAAATCAGCAACTAACTAAAACAAATATGAAAGTTTATATAAGTGTATATATTATTTAAATTGTGTAATTATCTGAGGATTTTATATCTCAAAATTATGACTACCAACACTATGAGAATTTTAGTGTCTAGGAACTAAAATCAGATTCTGAAAATTCCTCCAAAAGCAATTATACTCTGGACAAAGAAAAATTCTTGAGAAGCTCTGTCAGAACTGTTGTGAGATGTTCTGATGTCATACATGTTAATATAGCCGCCTTTTAATTCTGTTTGAAGAAAGAAGTATTTGAAGAAAGTAAAGTTTAAACCGACTTTTGCCGACATTCCATACCCGGAAATATGCAAATCATCATGACGTTCTTTCCCCAGAACTTTAGCATTGGTTTTTGGATATAAGAATCCACCTCCAATACCTTCGGTTACATTTATTTGGAACTTATCGGTATTTCCTATCCTAAAAATCTTTGAAATGTCATCCACACGGGAGAATTCGGAATGTATGTAATTCAAACCGTCCGTATGTTCAAATGTGAGGAAATCCTCGGTAAGCAGAACCTGATCACCTGGTAGTGTTTCTCCGTAGGAACCAGTATTTGAATAATAGCCTGTATAATCAACAGCTTTATCCTGATCCATTACATATTTCATGTGGTCTACACCAATAGAAATATTATAATGATCCGTTAAGTAATACCCTAATTTGAAATTGGTTTGTGGAATTGTCATTTTGGATAGATTGAGATAATCTAGGTGCCAGCCTTTGGGTTTATCGTGAGCCTCTACATTTTGGAGTGTAAAATTATAATCAGCTCCTTTAAATGTAATGTCAGATTTTGAATATTTTTCTCGGTTTCCTCCCCAGAGAATAAAGAACTTCCCTTTATTATGGGCTGTGTATTTTTCTGGTGTTATATTAGCTTCCTGAGCCTTACTGTGTTGAGAAAAAACACAAAGAAATAGCACAGTCATTAAAAACGAATGTTTCATTATAAGTTTAAATTAAATATTATAAGGCAAAGATATAAAGCTGGTTATGCTCTAAAAAGGTCGACTTTTCGCCATGTTTGGTCTTATTGTCGTTTTTTTGCGAAGGATTAATGTAAAAGGAATTTAAAAAGTAATATTTGAAACATTAGTTCTTAATTAAATTGAAGTATTCAATTAGAGAAAAACTATAATTCCATGGTAAATTTGGCTGTGGAGGGAGAAGTAGTGACGTCCGAGCTTAATATGATTTATAAATGGAAAAAAGAAATGCCGATTAATTAATAACCGGCAAATCACCCAACTAACCTCAAAAATGAAACTTTCTTTTATATTTTTTTGTTGTCTTATCTGAATCCTCGAATGTATTATAGATTAATATTTTAACATCAAGGGGTCTAATTCGAATCTTTTTTTTTCTTCTCGAATATAATTTTTTCCCATAATTGCCGGTCTTCAAGCGACCAGCTTTGCATTGGATAAAAGTCGCTTACACTCCAATTTTTGTCATCGGAATGAATAACCATGACTTGCTTCATCTTACTCGAATTTCTTTTTTCTTTTCGATTCTCTTTCATTTTTAAAAGTTTTATTTCTGTTCAATTTGAGGTCTAATTATTACTCTTAATGAAGGATCATTGTTTATCATAGCTGTTAACCAATTATAAAAAATCTTAACTTTATTTCTGAATCCTGCAATCGGGATAAGATGAATAAACAACCAGATTATCCAAGCAAAAAAACCACTAAAAAAGAATTTTCGAAAATCTACTACAGCATTGTATTTTGATATGATTGCCATGCCACCTTTATCATTATATTCGAACCTTTGCATTGGTTTTGAAGCTAACATATTTTTTAGATTTTTAGCTAATAGTTTCCCTTGTTGAATCGCTACTTGAGCTAATTGCGGATGCCCTTGAGGATATTTTTTGTCTTCAAATTGTAAACACATATCACCTATCGCAAATATATTGTTCGTGTCATTAACAAGATTATAGCTGTTGACCAAAATTCTTCTTCCTTTACCAATACTGTTTTCTGACAACCCTTTAACTTCACGCGCGATAACTCCTGAAGTCCAAATTAACAAAGGTGTATCGATAACTTCTCCATTTGACAATTGCACTTGTTGATTTTTATAGTCTTTAACGGAGGTGCTAAGTTTTAAAATTACTCCTAGCTTTTCTAATGTCTTTTTAGCATCTAGCTGTGACGAAACACTCATAACATTTAAAACGTTTGCTGGTGAGTTTACAAGGTAAATTTTCCCTTTTGATTGCTGCATCTCCGGATAATCTTTATTTACAATTTTAGTCCCCATCTCTGCAATCATTCCGGCTAACTCAACACCGGTGGGACCACCACCAGCTATCACTATATTGGTAAATTTTAACCGCTCAGCTTCGTTCTCAGTTTGTGCCGCTTTTTCCATATTAAGCAGTATCATATTTCTTAAATGGAGTGCATCATCAATTGTTTTCATGGGTAATGCATTTGCTTTTACGTTTTCTATGCCAAAATAATTGGTTTCCGTCCCCATGGCCAGAACAAGGTAATCATACCCTAAAATACCAGTATCCGTATCAATTGTGTTTTCCGAAGAGTTCACTTTTAAAAACGTTCCATAGTGAAATCGGATGTTTTTTTTATTCTGAAACATCTTTCTAAACGGATAAGTAATATTGGTAGTCTCTATAAATGCTGTGGCTACTTGATAAAGTAGTGGAGAAAAAAAATGATAATTATTTTTATCAACCATAATAATTTGGAAATCAGGATCATTAGAGAGTTGTTTTGCAAAATTTACTCCTGCAAAACCACCCCCAACAATAACAATTTTTTTAGCTTTCATAGCCATGAATATTTTTTTAATTAAAATGAGTAATTGCTAATTTTAATCCACTTTTGTTCATAATACCGTGAAGAAAGAAACTATTGATATAGTAAATAATCGCATATCTTTCATCATCAGAAACTTCTATATTATCAATTGCATTGTCTAGTTGCAAAAAATACAATTCAGCAGTCAACTTACTATCTAAATGTTTTCGATACATATTTTCTGAAACACCGCGTTCAATATTTCTAATAAAAAATGGCACAAGTTTATTTCGTCTCTCTTGAAGAAACAGGTTGTGGATATTCTGATAATATTTCTTCAGATCACTCATAAACAATGCGTTGAATACAAAAATATTAGCTTGCAGGTATTGAAAAAAGCTAATAAGTTCAGAAGATGCATTTGGAGAAATGTCCGGTAACATCCTCAATTGTTGATCTGTTTTATTGATTAAATTTTGAACGATTTCTGTTATAATGACTTCCTTATCAACAAAAAAATAATAAAATGTTTTTTTTGATATGTGGCAATGTTTGGCTATCTCATCAACAGTCGTTGCTCTAATGCCCTTTTGTAAAAATAGCATTGCGGCGCTTTCTAGTATATTTTTTCTCTTAGTATGCATTCTATTTATTTTAATTCACCAATTGCTTTTTTATAATTGGCTACGTTCACTTTATAATCAACCTTTGCATCTATTGTATTTGAATAAGCTTCTTGCCAAATTACTTGAGCTTCTAAGACATCTTTACCTATTATTGTTCCTACCTTATATCGATCGTTTGCAAGACGTAAATTTTCGTCAGCCTGTTTCAATGAGTTGGTTGATAAGTTGATTTTTTTTACAGATTGATTAAGTTGTAAATAAGCATTCTGAACTTCGATATCTATAAATTCTTTTTGTTCTTCTAACTCCGCTTGTTTTGATTGAATTTTAAAGTTTTGTTCTTTGACTTTCTTTTTGTTCTTTCCCCAATCAAATACAGGCATGCTAATGGAAACTGCACTGTAGTATGACGTTAGATCATTATTACCATTCGAAAAATTAATATTTTTGCCATAAGAACTAAATCCACTTAACGATAATCCTATTTGAGGTTTGACCTCTGCTTTGATAATTTTAGTTTTAATTTTCTCTACTTCAATCGCTTTCTTGAGCATATCAATTTCGCGTCTTTTATCTGCAACATTTTCAAGAGGCATTTCTAAAACTGGTGTGAAATCACCCTTTATTTCATCAGTAACAGCAAAATTAGTATCTCTGTGTTGCCCTATAATCTGAGAAAAATTAAGTTTTGCTATTACTAAAGCATCATTCGCTTTTATGAAATTTAGTTCGGCTTGATTAAGATTTACTTCGGACCTTAACAAATCATTTTTGTATGTGAGTCCTGCATCCACGGCGTTTTTTAAATCTTGCCTTAGGCTTTTAAGCATTTCTTTGTATTTTTCTGCAAGAGTTACTTTTTCCTTTGCCTGAACTATTCTCCAGTAACCACTTTCTACGGCTAATATCACTTCTGTTTGTGTCAATGCTTTTTGACTTTGGTAAATTTCAACTGTTTTAGAACTCGCTTCTTTGCTAAATTTGATTTTACCTCCGGCATATATAGCCTGTTTTACGTCTATACTTGCATTAGCAAATTCTTGTGGGAATAATGGTGACTGATCATATGGTTTCCCTAAATGTACTCCCATGACAGACGCATCAATTGATGGCAAAGCGTTCGTTTTCGATACTTCATAATTAGCTTTAGCAGCGTCAACTTGAAATTGAGCACTTATTATTCTTTTATTATTTTCCAATGCCATTTTACGACATTCTTCTAGCGACAGCTCTTTTGACTGAGCAGAACCTGCTATACTGAATACTAGCATTGAAATAATCATTGTTCCTTTTAAAAAAAGTTTATGTTTCATTTTTATTTTTATTTTAATTAATGCTTATTCTCTTCACTTTCATTTTCATGTTCTGTTTCTGTTGCGGGTTTTACAAATTTGTAATACATCACAGGGATAACAAACAGCGTTAAAACCATAGATACAATAAGTCCAAAGGCGAGTACACTTCCCAAAGGTGCCCAAAGCGGTGATTTTGAAATAATCATAGGCACTACTCCTACGGCACCAGCAGATGATGTGAGGAAGATGGGACGCATTCTTCGTTTTGTTGCGGCAAGTGCGGCATCTTTAATAGAATAACCATGGTCTTTAATCAGCTCATCTGTAAAATCGACTAGTATAATTCCATTTCTAACCACTATCCCAATCAAACTGATGATTCCCATAAAAGCGGTCATACCCATTGGATTTCCCGTGATATACAATCCTAGGAATGCTCCTAAAAGACTTAATAAAAATGTTGATAGAACAATCAGAGCTTTATTTAGTACCTGGAATTGAAATAACAGCGTTATGAATATCAATAAAATACTTACAGCTAATGCGGTTAACATACCCGGCATGTTCTCTTCTGTTGATTCAGCATCTCCTCCATACTGTATTGTTATTCCTTCTGGTAATTTTAGTTTTTTAATTTCGGGTTCTATATTCTTTAGTATAGTAGCTGCTTTTACACCCAATTGGGCTTCTGAATTTATGGTAAGTGTTCTTAAACCATTTCTTCGTGCAATAACACCAGTATGCCATGTTGGTTCAATACTTGCCACTTCTTTTAGCGAAACCATGCTTCCAAAAGAGGTGTTGATGTGCAAATTTTCAAGATTGCTGAAATCCTTACGTCTGTTTGCGTCAAGGCGTACAAAAATATCTACCGGTTTGTCTCCTTCCCAAACTTGTGAAACAGCATATCCTTTAAGTCCGGCACCTAATGTTTGTGTAATCACTTCATTTGACACACCTAATCGTGCAGCAGCTTCTTCATTAATTTTAAGACTTATACCAACATAATCATCTTCATAATCGCTTCGAACCCAGTTAGTACCTTCCGCTTTTTCTAAAATAGTTTTAATCTGCTCTCCAATACGTTTTTGATCGTTCATGTCTTCCCCGATAACACGAATTGCAATTGGAGAGCCTTCCTGTAAACTAAGTTGTTTAAATCTTATGTAGCCATCTTTAACAAAACCATTAAATTTGGGCAGGTTTTCTTTAATAATTTCATCCGTAGCCTCGTTACTGGTTGTCGTGATAAAGATTTGTGCAAAATTTTTACGAGGTATTTCCGGGGCATAACTAGTTTGAAAACGAGGAGAGCTAGTTCCAATAAAACTTGCAGTACTAACGATACGTTTGTCTTTTTTCAATATTTTTTCAACCTCGTTTACCGTTTTTTCAGTTTCATTTAACGCTGTTCCATTTGGCATCCAAACCTCTATATTAAACTGGTTACGCTCACTTATAGGGAAAAACTCTTGGTCCACCTGTGTAGCTACAAAACCAGCTAGCAATACAGCCAATACAGCACCGACTAAAGTTAATTTTGGCCTATTAAAACAATAGGTTACCGCTTTATCAAATACGTCCTGCAATTTATCCAGGAGCGACTTTTTCTGTGGTGCACCGTCTGGCTTGTGCTGGTGCAATCCTTTTTTGATAAACACAAAACACATGTATGGTGTAAGAAACAATGCTACCAATAAAGAGGCTGTAAGTGCCACTGCAATGGTTACTGGTAATGATGCCATAAAATCTCCAGGAGTACCATCCATAAAAATGGCTAATGGTAAAAATGCAAATATGATGGCCAAAGTGGCTGTGAAAATTGATAATGATAATTGTTCGGCAGATTTCCAGGCGGCTTGCCATGGGGTAATACCTTCATCTAATTTTTCGATGTAATTATCAACCACAACTACCGCATCGTCCACAAGCATACCCAATACGATGATAAGTGCTGCCAATGATACTTGATGCAATTCAATTCCAATCATATTCATTACTCCAAATGTTATCATTACAGAAATCGGAGCGGCTAATGATGAAACAGCAGCCATTCTGAAAGGCAGTAACAGCATTACTACAACAATTACAGATAAGATGGCCAGTCCAAATTCCATCATGAAATGACTTATACTATGCTCTACAACTTCCGGCTGACTGAAAACAGTATTGATTTTAATATCATCTGGAAAGTTTTTTTGCAATTTTTCCAGTTTCTCATTTATCTTTTCACCAAATGCAACAATATTGTTCCCTGGTTGCATTTCAATAGAGACAAGCATTGCCTTATCATTACCTATTTTGATAAAAGAAGATTCCTCCTCATAGCGGCGCTCTATATCCGCAACATCTTTCAAATGAACTGTAGTACCATCAGGAGTAGTATAGATTGTTTGATTAGCGATTTCATCTACAGATTTATATTGATTATCTGTAAAAACCGGAATGGTATTATTGGTAATGGTCATTTCGCCAGAATAACCCGTAACGTTTTGGCTTTTCAATATTTGTACCACTGTTGTAATGTCAAAACCGTATTGTTGTGCTTTTTGATCACTAATCGTTACATAAATTTGTTCACGCTGTCCTCCGGCTCTATTTATTTTGGAAACTTCCGGTATGGTTTTAATCCCATCTTCAACTTTATCCAGATATTTGTCAAGATCCCTGTAGTTTCTTGTTTTAGAGGAAAGTGTGATAATCTGCGCAGTTACATCACCAAAATTACTGTTCACGTAAGGACCAACTACTCCGGAAGGAAGATTTTGCTTAAGGACAGAATTTATTCCGTGCTGAAGTGTAGACCAGAATTTTTTTCTGTCTTTTACTTTTGTAAACAACTCTACAGTTACAAATACTTGTCCGTCTTTGGTTTGTGATTTTGTTTTATGCTTATCAACTTCTTCGAACGAAAAAAGATATTGTTCTAATTTATTAGTCAGTTGTTTTTCTGTCTGTACTTCGTCAGCTCCGGGATAAAAAGCATAGATCATTGCTGTTGGCTTATCTATTTTCGGATCTTCAGATCTTGGCATATTTCGCAATGAGTAGATGCCAAATAAGACTAACAGTGTCACAAGGACAATAGTCACCTGCTTATTTTTCATTGCAGCCTCAATAAAATGCATTTTTTTCTTTTCCATATTACTATTGTTAAGATTTTTGAATTCTGAGTATTATTTTTTAGAATGTTACTAATGCTCCGTCTTTAAGTCTTGACTGCCCGGCAGTAACTATATTATCACCTTCGTTTAATCCTTCTTTGATAATGATTTCCTGCATTCCGGTAATGCTGCCGACAGTAATACGTTTACGAACAACAGTTTTATCATTATTTGCCACATAAACATAGGTTAAATCATCAGCGTCTCTAACAACAGCAGTTGCAGGAATAACGATTACTTTTTCTGTTTTCATTGGATTAACTTTTACATAAGCCAACATACCAGGCAGTAGTTTTTGACTACCGTTATTAATTTTAATTTTAATTGTAAAAGTTTTTGACTTATCATCCGCTTGTGGATTAATTATAGATATCTTGCCTTTTATGGAATCATTCAAAGTAGGAATGAATACATTGGCTACCATCCCCTGTTGTAAAATTCCAACTTCACTTTCGGGAACTGTTATTTTAGCATATACCCTATCTGTTTTGATAATGCTAAATGCAGGAATTCCAGGTGCAGCGGTACTACCTTTTTCAATCAATCTATGTGTAATTATTCCAGTCATTGGAGCGTACAAACGAGTATCGGTAATCTGTTTGGCGCTAATTCTTTTATTAGCTGCCGATTGCGCCAGTTTGGTTTGGATGTCTATATAATCTTTTTCAGGTAAACTTCCCTTAACATATAATTCATTAAGCCTGTTGTATGTATCTAGGGATTGCTCATAACTTAAATTTGCAATCTGCAAGGCATTACTATATGTTGTTGCGTCGATACTTGCTAACAATTGGCCATTATGAACCGTTTGCCCTTCATTAACGGCTACGTAATATACTGTTCCAGGAACAGCAAAACTTACTTGTGCTGTATTGTCGGCTTCAATTGTTGCTGAATAATTTAATTCCTGAACTCTATCCACTTTTTGAATTTTTTGAACATTGACTTTTAAAGCTTGTGGTTTTTCTTCTTCCTCTTTTTTATTATTACAGCTTACAGTCAATAATGATAATGCCATTAGGGTTGAAAAATAATTTGTTTTTGCTTTCATGATTATGTGATTTAATTTTTTTTAATGAGTTATATTTTATTTACAGGGCAAAGATATTGTGGTGATTAGGCTGTAGAAAGGTTGTCTAATCGGCAAGTTTGGTCTATTATTCGTTTTTAAATGATAGTTTTTGTTTTTATAACCAGAAAAGATAAAAACCGAAGGATTTTATGTCTGTTAATGTTTAAGTTGGCAATAAAAAGTATTGGAAAAGAAAATAAAAAACCTTCTGAAAGTACTTTCAGAAGGTTTGATTAGAAGAGATCTATGACTGTACTAAAGAAGCCTATAACTCTTTGGGGAAAATCCAGTGCACCGTTTGAAGAATTTTCCAAAAAATGATTGGTCACTAAAATTAAGTTCTTCTGCAATTTCAGCAATACTTAATTCAGGATTATTGAGTAGCATTTTGGCTTCTTGAATAACAAAACTTTCAACAATTTCACCCGCTGTTTTACCCGTAATCTCTTTGATAGTCTCGGTCAGGTATTTGGCAGTGATATTGAGTTCGGAGGCATAAAATTGTAAACTTCTCTCCTTTTTAAAATGAGCTACTATTAAAGCTGTAAAATTAATAACCAGATTTTCTTTTCTTGATATGTTTTTGTTGATTGATTGTGCATATTTTTGAGCTAATGCAGCGATTTCATATAAAAAAGAAGTAAATGCTAAGTATAATAATTCTTTTCCATAAGGGTGTGGCAGAATATTTCCCTGCTTCTCATCAAGTTCCTTCATATTTTTTTTGACAATAGCAGAATCATTTTGATTTAACGACCATTTTGGAGAATACTTTGAAGTAAAATAAGTAAGTACATCGTTTGTACTTTTTAAAAGGTCCGTTTTTTCTAAAAAATCACCAGTAAAGAGAATTGTAGATATTTTGCAGTCTTTAAATTTGATTAATCTTTTAATGTCGAACGGAGAGGAAAGAAGAAAATCATTTTTTTTAACGTGATAGTCTGTTAGGTTGATATTAATAGTTGCTTCGCCTGATTCAATAAAAATTAGATGAAAATAATCTGATCTGAAATAATTTTTGAATGCTTCATAGTCAACCATAAGAAGATTAAGGGTTATTGAAAAACCATCAGTAACCGATTTTTTTTCTAAAATACCATCATTTACAATTGCCTCATACTTTAATATACTTTCGACTATTTTTTTCTTTGACATAAGCATATAATTACATATGTTAAATTAATAAATTTTAGGCGATTTTTTGACAATGTCAATATTTAATTTATTCATTTTTTTTCATTCATAATTCTGTTAATAATTAAAGTAAAAATCCCGAGTATTCGGGATTTACAGCTAGGGAATTTTAGATTTTATTGAAGTAACTCTATTGTGTCATAATTTTTTAAGGCTTAAAATAATTAGTTTCTATTTGATCTGAATAGTTATATTGAATATAAATAACCTTTCTATTTACTCTATTGCAATATATCTTAAACCCACCTGTTTATTGTGATAAACTTATTTTAGTCATAACTTTTGATTATTAAATATTTTACTGAATAGTATCCCAGTTTTATCTTAATTAAATTATGACAATCTACATCATCACTGCATCTTACAAAAATCTCGACCATTCTGCCGTTGCTCATATCAAAACTTATATCAAAGCCATCAATACCAGAAATTTGTGATAAGGCTATTTCAAAAACTTCTTTTATTTGACAATTCTCGAGTTCGGGTTTGTATATTTTGCCTACAGCTGTAAGGGGCATTTGTGGAATGATATACATTTTTTTGGGCACACCTGCCTTTTCAAGAATGTGAGTTTCCGCAAATAGCATGAGCTCCTCTACTGTTGCTGAAGTATTTGGTTTTAGTTCGATATAAGCAACCGGCAATTCACCTGCATATGCGTCTGGGCGTGCTACTGCTGCTACGGCCGCAACGGAAGTGTGTTTGCTCAAAGGCTCTTCTATCAGTTTAGGATCAATATTATGTCCGCCTCTTATGATTAGTTCTTTCTTTCTCCCTAAGATATAAAAATAGCCATCTGCATCCTGCCTCCCCAAATCGCCGGTATTGTACCATTTTTTGTCGGCAATTTCTACAAAAGCATTTTTATTGTGGATATCACTTTTATAGCCCGTAATCACATTAAGTCCGTAAGCCACCAAAATGCCTTGCTCGTTGGTGTCAGTATCTCTTAAATAATTTCCATTATCATCGATTATTACTGCTTTCATTTGGTGAAATGGTATAGGCAAACCTACTGAACCAATTTTTTTATTACCTTTTAATGGATTAATGGTGTTCACACAAGTTCCCTCCGTAAGGCCATATCCTTCGATGATCTGCAGGCCTGTGCCTTTTTGAAAATCAGTAAAAAGTTTATCTGAAAGTGGCGCTGCACCACAAAGAAGACTTTCCAAAGAAGAAATGTCTGCATCACCAATCGGAACGTTAAGAAGTTTACTTAGGATAGTAGGAACAGCACTAAAAAAAGAAACCTTGTAATGTGCCACAATTTTCCAAAAATTTTCCATTAGTCCTGTATTTCTATACCCAATGGGTGTTGCTAAAAGCAACGTATGGCCATTTAATAGTGGAACCAAGCCTGTAACAACCACACCATTAACATGAAACCAAGGTAAACCGCAAAGAAAAGTTTTGAGATTTTGGTTTTGGAGGCACTCGTGTACCATAAAAGCATTCACCATTTCGTTCAGATGTGAATGTTGCGCCAATTTAGGACTGCCCGTTGTACCACCTGTATGGAAATAAGAAGCTATTGAATCGTGGTTTTTAGTACATTCAAAATCGAGAGATTCAGTATTATGCTGATCTAAATGGTGATGAAAATCCAGAAAATGTACACCATTAATTACCTCAATTTCAGCAGAAGTTTTTTCTCCCAAATAATAACCCAAATCAACAGTCAAAACATACTTTACTGAGGGAGTCAATTTAACCAAAGCTTTCACTTTTTCCAGATAAGGCATGGTTGAGGTAGAGGTAAGTGTAACAATGATTTTGCTTTCAGCAGCATTGATAATATCCGCCAAATGACTCAATTCGAGCATTGGATTGATTGGATTTATTATGCCAAGAGCCTGAGTGCCAAACAAAGTTAGCACATAGGCGGGGCAGTTAGGCAATAACACCGAAACGCCTTCCTCGTTATCCAATCCAAGATGATACATCATATTGGCACACGCATTGACCTTTCTCAAAAGTTCTAAATAAGAGAAAGTGACTGCATTTTGATAAGACGATCCGTCTAAAAAAAAATAAAGCGCGGTACTATCGCTGTTTTTTTTTGCAGAAATTAGCAATGCCTCATATGTATTGGGAGGCAATGAGATCATACCTAATTCTTCATATTTTTTTATTTCATTTAAAGTTGATAACTGATTCATACTATTTAATATTTCTTCTTTCTTTATATAGTATCCATTGTACCACAAAACTCAACCATATTATAGTTGGGTCATAAAAATAAACTGCAGAATTTCCACCTGTTTTTACTCCTTTTTTCTTAGAAGCTTGAACTAAGGTTCAAGAATTTCCATATTTGCCATCTATGAATATTGCAAACAATATAATGTTAATAATAAACTGATGGCTACAATTGATAAAATGTATTGCTGTTGCTTTGCTTTTTGTCGGAACAATGTAAAAATTGCTCCAAGCATAATGACCAGTAGGCCAATAATTGAATACAATACATATTCTGTAAATAAACCGATTGTCAGCATTAATTCTCCCAAAGCTAGACAATACATAAAATAATGGTTGTACCCTGCTTTGTCAAAAGTAGCTGTGGTTTTACCTGTTAGTTTACCCAAAATTGCCAAACCAAAAATGCCGGTGATAAAGTATATTAAGATGGATTCCATAATGTTTTTCTATTTAAATTAAAAAAAATGCTTCGCATAATGTTTGTAATTATTACCAAAGCTTATATATAAAAATCAGGGCTGGTAATGGAATAATTGGCGTTATAATTTGCTCCCCATTTTTGAAGATGGATAAACAAATTTTGTAAATGCAAAGTTGGTAGATAATAATCAGACTTTTTTTAAGAATTCTTAAAAAAGTACAACGCTTTAATTTTTTTTAGCACGAATAACACTTAAGTGTTGTTGCGAAATACCAAGATAGGAGGCTATGTGCCCCAACGGAGCATTTTGAAGGATAGTTGGGTGTGTTTCGAGTAGTTTTTTATATCGTTCTTCAGCAGTAAGCATTTGAATGCCGTATAGCTTATCCGACAATTGTTTATGTACATTGAAAGATTCATACAGAATGAAACGTTCAAAAAAAGGAATTGTATCCATAAGTATTTGTATATCGGCAAATTGGGCAATGCTCAAAGTACAGTCCTGAACAACTTCCCACCCGTAAGGATCAGTCTTATTATAAAAAACACTTTCAAGAGGAAACATCATAGCATTCTCTGCAAGAAAAAGAAAAGTAATTACTTTTGCGTCCAATTGGTAATACATCCGTAATAAACCGGATTCTACAAAAATCAACTTCTGAGATGCATTGCCTGGTTTCAAGAGAATAGTCCCTTTTTTATAAACCTCCTGTTTAAACGCCTTTTTTATAATTTCATAGTATGTCGTTTTGATTTTGGTTTTGATATTTATGTATTCAAATATTTCCATTTTATTTATATAACCCGTTGGGAGTAATTATTCGTAGTAAAAAAATCAATTTGTAATGGCTGCCATGTTAAAATCCAATATTTTTAAATCTAAAAACAGCCGCTATCTGTGCTAAATATAATAAAAAATATTTTAGGTGCCATTCTTAAATGGCCATCTATTTTCAATTTAAATTAATGAACAAATTTCATTAATGTAATTTAAATCACATTACATATACCAATATTAAAAACAGTACTTATCTGAGATTGAATGAAAATATTTAAAAATTATTGGTGGAGTTTTTTTTGATGGTTCGAACATTACACTCTGAATAGCTTCAAAAATTGTATTTTTTTGTAAAAAATATGGTTTTCTATTTTCATGTTCGTGATTTGTTCGTGAAAATGTCTTAAAATGTTGCGTTTTCCTGTTGTAAATGTAGGAAAATAAGAAATTCGAAAAGCATTAAACGCAAAAAACCCACTGAATCCAGTGGGTTTTGTTGTGAACCTTGCAGGACAAAATTCGAACCTTTTACTGGAAGATTTGAAGTTATTAGCTAACTGCTTTGAATAATTAGGGTCACAAAAGTTAATTTTTTCAACTTTAAAAATTACTAAAACCATCACTGCTACCGTCTGGACACATCTGAAAATAGAACACAGATAACACGGATCGAACAAATTAACACAGATTTAATTTTGTTCTTTTCTAATTGGAAAAGTCCTGTTCTGAACTGTCATAATCATGTTGGCTTTTTCATGTTGTAATCAAAAAATCTGTGACAATCTGTCTAATCTGTGTTCTGTGAGAAACTACCAAAAATTAGTTATAAAAAAACTCTAAACATACGCTTAGAGTTTTAATGAATTATTTTTAAACTGGCTAGTTCCCATCATAAGTAATTTTCCAGTCCAAACTATCTAATTGTTTAAGTGAATATTTTTGAACTTTAAATCTTTTATCATAGACTATTTTTTCTTCATTTTCAAATACATATTTCATATATTTTTTATCAAAAAAAACAACATACAAAATCTTATCGGACTCTTTTTGTTTCATCTTATACCAAATTTGACCTATTAATTTTGGAGAGTGTTGTTCGCCAGGTTTTATATTTCCACCACCGAATCCATAATACACACCGTCTTTTGGGTCTTTTAGCATTGGACGGTAATAGATATCTTTTATGGAATTATTTATAACCTTTAATTTATCGGTATGATAATGACATCCAAATAAAATTAATACGAAGAATAATATTAGCTTTTTCATAATTTTTTTCTAGTATAAAGCGGATTGCTTTTGCAAGATTCCCCAGACCACCAATACCACAATTGGTTTGCTGTTTTTTCATGATAGTGATTATCAGTGTCAGGGTCATTTACGTGTAACATACTCGGCAAAGCAATGTACGGATAATAAAAGGCTCCCATCAAAGTAAACTGTAATACATGGCCACCTTCATGGGTATTTAGCGACTTATCACTACTACGCCCTGTTGGGTATATCACAAAAGGACCTGGTGTAAATGCTGCACCATCCATTAAACTACTTTCAAATTCAGGTACGCCATAATGTAATCCTTTAAATTTTAATATATCAAATCCAATGTCTGATTTGAAATTAGGCAAAAATTGTCCTGGATGAAACGAATCGTCTCCTTTACCTTTCCCTCCACCATCAGTACCACTCTTAGGTGTTACAACAGGCTCACTTTGAGTAACACCATTAGGTTTATTATCACTGCCATAACCAAAATCTGTCTTTACAGTTGCACTAAATGAGATACCAGCATTATTTGATGCAGCATTCCAATCTCCGGTTCTGGAGTATTCTGCAAAAGTAGCACCAAAATGAGCCAATCCAGCACCAATTAATCCCGCTGATACTGGCGTAAGCGTTCCTGCCGAAGCAACTACCATTACAACACCTACTACTATAGCTACTCCAGCAATTATGTCATTCCAATTAATTTTAAGTTCCCCACTAGGGTCGGTATACTTCAAAGGATTATTCAACACATACCCATAGCGATTATAGTTCTGGGTATTACTAGCGTCTTGCACATAATTATCCGGTTGCAAGAATCGATGTAACTTCGGTCATACAAACGCTCGTTCATGTGTATGAGACCTACACTTTGCAGATGCTCGTGTCCAGTGTAGTCTCATGGATAGAATGTTATTTTCCTTCATACTCTATCTCCCAATTCATCTTATCCAAATTTTCGAGGGTTAAGTAATACTTTTTATTGTAAATATTTTTGCTAAATATTGCTTTCCAACCATATTTATCTACACTATCTTTTTGTACAATGAATAATCTTGCTTTCTTATCTTCTAATCTATTAAAATAATTATCCCAAAACCTTGGCCTATCGTGATTTGCAATTATTTGCCCTTTTTTAATTTCTGTAAAAACAAAAGGAGCATCATAATCTCCTCTTTTAGTTTCATCAAAATCGTTTTGATATTCATAATAAAAACCTGCGTCATTCATACTATCATTTTCAGATAAGATACTGTATATTACTTTATTAGAATTGTTTTTCACAAGTAAATTTCGTGTATCTAATTTATCACAAGAATAAAAATTAAATAAAAAGAAAAGGAAAAGGATTTTTTTAGCATTTAACATGGTTTTAAATTTTTAGATGGTGATACAATTTATATTTTAATTCGTTAGAAATGGAGTTTGTATCAATTGGGTAATCCTCCTTGTTACGATTGAAAATAGAAGGATAATGGAAGTAGTAATAAGACATAGTGTTTGCTTTAATCTCTGTCCAATTGCTTGAAGCAGTTGAGGAACTTGCTGTTGCCATACTTGACCACATACCATAACTATAAAAATTTAATGGACTAGATTGTGCGTGCAAATAATGTCCATATTCGTGCATTAAAAGCAAGCCCTCATAACTATTAAGCCCTTTAGCTTTATAGCCATCATAAAAATCTTGTGAAGTATGCATGATACCTAAAAACGACCAATTATTGCTACCGTGTTCTGAATTTATCATAATTTTTTCCCCATAAAAATTATGAATGTCATCCCTAGAATATGTATTGCTTACCATATTACCAAAACCACCTTCTCCTTTATCTTTTTTTACACCCTCCACCGTTTTAGGCGCTACAACAGGCGCACTTTGTGTAACTCCATTTTTCTTATCTTTATTATCATAGCCCCAATCCGTTTTTTGGGAATAACTAACAATAAATCCCGCATTATTTGAAGCGGAAGTCCAATCGCCGGTTTTAGAATACTCTGCAGCAGCGGCACCAAAATGAGCTACTCCAGCTGCAATTAAAGGAACACCAACTATAGGTAAACCAACTGCACTTAATATTGCTCCACCAACTATTGCTATTGAACCTAATAAATCGCTAAAAGTAAATTTTTCTCCACTAGGATCGGTATACTTCAAAGGGTTATTCAACACATACCCATACCTATTATAGTTTTGTGTATTACTTGGATCCTGCACATAATTATCCGGTTGCAGGAAACGATGTAACTTAGGGTCATACAAACGACCGTTCATATGTATGAGTCCTACGCTTTGCAGGTGTTCATGTCCCGTGTACCCACGGTCAAGAACTGTCAATCCTGCTAATACGTTGCCCGCTCCGTCTTGTACCAAAACATTCCCCCAAGCATCGAAAAGGCGTTTTTCGAGTACCGAGCCATTTGCATCGGTAATTGCCATAATAGAGCCCTGATAATCGCGGTGTAAATATAAATAATTTTGGGTTGTACCATCACTTTTTAAAACTAAAGGTGCGGTATAGCCGCCGCCTATGTAGGTTACAAACTCTGTTGTTCCTGTCAGGATGTTATGTTTAATCTCCATACTGCCATCGGCACTATAGTATTTGCGTAACGGCCTTAACAGCTTGTCATTATCCAGACTACCGTAAAACATGGTACTACGGTCATTACCATCGTTATAAGTAAAACTAATTTTATCTTTTCCTACTTCTTCTATTTGGTAGGGGCTTTTAAATGTGTTGTAACTTATGTTTTGGGTTTGATAAGCTTGATAATGTGCTAAAGCGTCGGGCGTTAGTGTTACCGATGTATTTTGATAAGCTTTACTTGTATTGGTATAATTATAAGTTCCCACCGTGTTTTGTGTTATCCTGCCTCTATCATCATAGCTTTGTGTTTCTGTTATCCCTGCTGTGTTTTTATAACTGGTCAATCGGTCTAAAGTATCATAAGTAAAACTCTCACTCCAATTAAACAAACTATTAGTACGACTGCTCAAATTGCCTCTCTGTGAATCAAATGCAGTATTGAGAGTTAAAATATTTGCCGGTGAAACAATCAATCTGTCCTGTTTGGTTTGCGTCACGAAACCGTAAGAATCATAGGTGTTGGCAACGCCAATATTACCGTTAGCCATCGTTGCTCCCGTAAGTTGTCCTCTGGCATTAACCGTATTGGTTTGCCACAATACCTGAGAATTGGCAGTGTCTATTATTTGCCATGGATGTCCGTTTTTATAGGTATGTTGAACCGTTTTGGCACTCGTTTTTCCCGCCGCGCTGGCTATCGAAGTTTCATTATTTAATCTACCAAATGCATCATAAGTGAACTGTTTGGTAAATGTGGCATAAGGTGTCGTTTCAACAGAACTTGCCAGTCTTTTACTGCTGTCATAAGTATAGGTTGTGGTTGTGGTCGCATTATTTTCTAGGGCATCCACAAAAGTACTAGAGGTTAATAATTTAGTAGTACCATTATAAACATAAGTCGTCGTACTATTGGTATTAGTTCCTGCAATTGTTTTTTGGATTAGCTTCCCTTCAGCATTTAAGGTATAAGTTGTAGTACCATTTGGCGTAGTTTCCGTTAAAGCTTCACCCAAATCATTATAAGTATAAGTATATTGCCCTGCAGACGGATCTGTTAATTTGGTTTTTCTACCCCAACCATCTTGTTCAATAGTAGTTGGCACACCATCATAATTTGACGATTTGAGATTACCATTGGCAAAATAAGTATAAGTAATTGTTCCTCCGGGACTATCGGTCATACTGACCACATTCCCTATCGCATTTTTGGTAGAGGTTTTGGTTTTAGTACCGTCATTTATGGTAATAGTCAAGCCCGAATAACTGATGCTGGTTGTTTTACCTGTAAAAGCAATATTCTGAATCACTCTTCCATATTCATCATATTGGGTTTCGTTCCACTGCGAAGGACTACCACCGGAATACGGTTCACTTACTTTTATATTCCTATCATAAATATCGTATAAATAAGAAACGGAGGAGAAATTTCCATTGATGTCTTTGACTGCCGCTGTTATTTTTCTGCCTAAATCGTCAAATACTTCCTGACTGCCGCTGCCATCATCGCCAGTTGTGTCTACAATAGTTTTCTCTGCGCTTCGTGTATAAGTATAGGTATTGTTTTTTCCTAGATAATCGGTGGTTTTTATTTTTTTGAACCAACTATCATAACTATATGAGGTCGTCAAGCCATACGGATTGGTCTCGGAGTTTAAAAATCCGACATAATCATTATAAGTAAATGTTGTCGCCAATCCCTCGATATCGATGCTTTTTGTCAAGAATCGTCCCGAAATATCGTATTCGTAATTAGTTACTCTAGGAGCTAATCCTGTGGCCGATATTGTTTTTTTTGTAATATTTCCATAAGAATCATACAAATTATCTTCAGTAATATAATCCGTATTGTGTCCCTTTTTCTTGACTTGGGTTAGCAGATGATTGGTATAAGCATATAGCTCTTCGCTGGTCATGGTATCTCCTGAAGCTGTCACACTTTGCGTTTTGCTGGTGAGCCTGCCAATATAATAGGTTGCTCCTGTCGGTTGGTTGTCATATCCTACATTGCCGACAGTAGTTTGCACAATTGTCGCTCCTTCTTTTATATTAGTGGTGGTAGTGGTTGGATTATTATAAGCGTCATAGGTTGTGGTGGTTTCACTACTGGTATTATCTAAACCATTATATTGTGCTGATAGGGTGTTTTTTAGTTTGAAAACTTTGTTCGCTAAGAGTTCGCTTTCATACGTAAGTGTAGATTTTGTGATAAAAGTAGTTGGGGTGTAAGAAGGCGAAGCATATCCTAATACCGTATAATTTTCAATATTTGCTCCTCTTAAATTGATGTCGTTTTTAGCAATACTTGATATGATCGGACTGCTGTCATCATGCCAATTCGTACGCATAGTAGCTCTAAACCCTAGATAACCTAATCCTTCCAGGTTAGAAACTGCACCATAATAAGAAAATAATTGTTTTTTATAATCGGTGGCACTTTGTTTTTCGAGTTTAGTTACAACCTGAACCGTTGAGGCTGACTGAATATCGGTTAGTGGATAATTTTCGGTATAGCCGCTATGATTATATATCGTATTATAATTCTCGTCATAATCTGTATTCAAAGGTTTGTAAGTAATCGATTCGGTTACACCATTACCAGTGGTAACAGATCTTAATAATTGTTCTTTGGGGCTGTCCTTATTAGAATTAAAGTAGAAAATTTTATTATTACTCAAAAATGCTATTTCCAAAGTAGGATTATAAGGTTTTTCTTTGGTTTGAATACCTTTTCCTGTAGGCAAGTAAACAGGAAGTGGATACAAATTAATGTCTGTACTGTATGCGCTAGAAGCCCCGGATCTATCACCACTCCAAAAGGTCCCATTTCTATTAAAATAACAAACAACTTGTATTTGACCATTTGCGTTTGTTGAGTTTTTAATACCTGATGTTTGAATTATATCTGATTTTCCGTCTTTATTATAATCAGAGGCCATATAACTATAAGAAATTAAAGTAGTGTTTTGGTTAAAAGGAATCCCAGAATACGTTTGAACCTCCTTTAAAAAACTAATCCCTGTGGAGGAGTATTTGTACCACTCCGTTGAACCATATGCTTTAGGAATAATAAAATCGGTTTTCCCTATAATCTCCCAGTAAAATCGTTTTTGTAGCATCTATTGAGATGTTTGTGTCTGAATAATTCCATAATAAAACCAATTGATTCGCATCATTCAGGGTATAACTGGTTACTTTTCCGTTTTCGAAAACCATAAAATCTGATTTTCCATCCCCATTTACATCAGCGACTTCAACTTTTGCACTTGTAGACAGATAAGCTAATAATTCACCTGAATACGTTAAAAAATTAGGGGTATTGTCTCTTTTTAAATCGACAAAATAAACTTTTTTGGAGCTGCATGCATTATCAATAGAAATCACATCAGTAAGTCCATCGCCATTAAAATCTCCTGAAAGTATCTTTTTTGGAATAATTTTATTAGAGTAACAGCTACTCCCAGATGGCTGTATTGGAAAATTCACCACTCGTTCATATTGATAATAAATAGGGGAAACCGTCCCGGCACTATAAACGGTAAAGGTATAATTGGTATCTGTTTTTTTAGCGACAGTCCATCCTTGTTTGGGCATTAATTTGTTGTTCCAACTCAACCAAGAGGTTGGAAAAATAGTTTCAAAAGCTCCCACTGCATGTTCAACGCCTATATTTGTGTAATTACCAGAACTAATATTCGAAAATAACCAATACTTTGCTTTACTTTCGGTTCCTGTGGTAGGATATATTAAAAATTCCATTTTTTCATCTCCGTCAAAATCTCCGGAAACAGTACCGGCATTTAATGTACTTATGTTTCCAACACTTAAGCTTGTAGTAATATCTGCATACGATATAGATTCAGCGGTATCTTCATAACTAAAAACTGTAGGGTTGAAGGTTTTTGAGTTATCACCGTTTTTTTCGGTAATACTGGTCAAGCGTTCATAGCTTAATGACGTCAAACCATGTTCTAAAAAATAGTTCCTTAAAGTTGCTCCAAAACCTTTTACACAAATAGTACTTAAAATTTTGTCAAGTATTATACTTTGGCCACCTAAATAGTTCCGTTCAGGCCTTTGCCTACTTTTATAATTGAATTGAATGGTATTTAATGTTTCATCTCCGGGTTCACCAAGACCTCCGTAAGATATTTCAATTAAACGCAGAGTATTATTTGTAATTATATATAAGTAGCTTATTCTAACTCCTTGGGGATTTTGCCAGTAAGTAATAGACCATGTAGTTAATGATCGTGATTCGTAGCTGCTTCCATATTGATTATAACTATTTCCATATTGTGCCATTGATCCATCAGGATATTCAACTACAAAATAGGCAGGGCCATAAGCTGCCCCGTTAGGGTGTACACCATAGGACGTAATTTTCACGTTGGAAAAACCTTCCGTTTCATAAACAGTCCCATTTGCCCCATAAATTCCGCCAGTACCGCTTTTAACCATTAATCGCTGTCCGTCAAAAGCAAATCGATCCATACTGTTAAAATCTACGCCATCTATAGTGCCATCATGAAACTTGGTAGCAGGAATTCTCGTAATAGCAGATACTGCGGAGATATTCCATCCGTAACCCGCCATGCCGTTACCGCCTTGGCTATTATAGCCCAGGCTTATTTGAGGAGTAACTCCATTAATACCTGGAGGAACCATAATAGGGATGTTGTAAGTAGCAGCTCCAGAAAGCTAAACAGACAATTGCCCTTCGGTAGTCCCAACCTCGGTAGAAGTTCCTGTGGGGATTGTTGAAGCTGCAGACTGCATCTCAGGCATTACATTAAAATCGCTGGTAGTATTCGATGTTTTTTGTACCGGGGTATCTGTTCTTTTAATTGGAATTAATCCTTCAACTGGCGTTCCTCCTAAATCTTGTGCAGAAACAAAAAAGGAGAATCCTAGCAAGAATAAACTATAGTAAAAATGCTTCATATCTTATTTTTTAATGATTTTAATCGTTTTTTGTTCGCCGTTTTTATAAAATAATATAACAGCATAAACTCCAGAGGGGTATCCTTGAAAAGGAATGTTTTGTGTATTATTTTTCTCTAGTCCAGAATATGATTTTAGCAATTGCCCACTCAAGCCATATACTTGTATAGAAGTAACCAAATCATCCCCCATAAGTTCCCATTTAAGATACAATTCTTCCTTTACGGGATTGGGGTAATAGGATATAACATCTTCAGGGAAGAACTTTTGCAAATCTTCTTCTTTCAGTGCTACTATTTCTTTGGGTTTAACACTAGTTGTTTTAGAAGTCGTGCAATTAAGACACAGACTTCTTTGGATTTGATTGCCAGCATTATCGTAGGTGAATATAATTCTGTCTTGAGCTTGAGCATTATACATAAAGCAGCCTAGCAACAGCAATAAGGTAAAGGTTTTGTTCATTTTTTTTAGTTTTTTGGGGTATAATCCTCAAAACTAATCTTCCAAAACGCCATTAACAATACCCAACACCAACTCTTAATGATATTTTAACCTCATCTTAAAGTCATTTACCAAACGAACCAAAAAAACTATTGACGTGCAATTGAATCTAAAATCAAGGTAGATACATTAAAAACTCTTGTTGATTTAGATATCATATTTCCTCCGTTCATTACGATTCTACTAAGTATTAGAAAAAAGGATTACTAAAGTTATGAATTGCACTTTGTCCTAGAAGAAATAAGTCGAATACTAATTTTGGATATTCTGGTGCAAAGGTCGCCACAATTCCGCTGCAAACTTGACACCCTTCTATCTAACTTATTATAAGGAATTATATAATATACTGATTTTCCCAATAATACATTGCCTAATTCTTCAGAGAAACCATCTATTCAGTTGTTTTTAAGTTATACCTAATTCTTCAAATGAAATGTTTGAGTTTTTCATCATTCGTTTGACGGCAGCTATGCGTTTTTGTTTAACCAGCCCTTCGTAAATCTCGTTTTGTATTGGCTGATAGGCTTGCTTTTTCACGGCCATGTTCCAGATGATAACGGCGAGCTTTCTAGCTGTTGCTGTGATGGCTGCGGCTCTTCCTTTTTTATAAGCGACCCTTTTGAAAAATGATGTAAGATTTCCAACTTTGATGCGGTCGATTGAATTGGCAGCATTTCTTAAGGATAATGCAAACTTGTTGGCTCCTTTGGGTGTGCGGCTACTTATTATTTTACCTCCACTTATACGGTTATTTGGGGCAAGCCTTAAATAGGATGTAAATTGCTTGGCGGTTTTAAATTTAGATAAATCTAGTCCAATTTCAGTAATCAAAGTCATAATTGTATTAGTGCCGATTCCTTCAATAGCAAATAAATCAACACCATAGTAATTGTAACTTAACCAAGAAAGGTCAAATTTTGGTTGGTTCCTTCCTTTGAGCTGTTTTTTAGCAAGATCTATTTGTTGTTTGTCATTGTATGGATTGGGTAGAAACGATTTTAATAGGGCTTCAATCTTTTGATCGCACTTTTGCATTTTTAGTTGGAAGGTTTTATAAATATCATAACAGTCTTCCAATTCATAAAGCAGTTCGTCGCTCCATTGTCCTTGCAAAGCATCCGCTATTTCCTGCTTTGATTTTCTAACCCGAGGATCGGTTAATTGAGATAATACCAGCCCATTGCGCTCTCCTTGCGGAATGGATTCTATTATAGCTGTACCAGTTTTACCGACTATATCACCTAAAACAACATCTAATTGTAAATTCATCAGCCGAAGTGATTTTTGCATTTTGTTTATCATTGCTGCAGCATTTGCTTGGATTGAAGACCGGTGGCGATGCAGCACCCGCAGTCTGGCAGTTTGTTCAGAAGGTAAAAAACATCCTCTGAGCAGGCCTAATGAATGAAGTTTTTGTATCCATTGGCAATCTTTAACATCAGTTTTTGCTCGTACATTTTTAGTCTGGTATCCAGAAACTAATATGACTTCATAACCAGAGCGTTGTAATTCAAAAAACAGTGTCTGCCAATAACTTCCAGTACTTTCCATAGCGATGGTTGTGATGCCTTTATATTTCAAAAATGAAATCATTTCAGCGTGGTTCGCTGAATAAACCCCGAATTCTCGCACATCTTCTGGATTCTGTCCTACTGCTACAAAATGGCTTCTTGAGCCAACATCAATCCCCGCTGCATGGAGATTAATGACTTGCATTTTTTCTGTCTTTTTCATGATAAAAAATTTAAGTGAAAATTTGAAAAAAAGCAGCAGGAAATGTACTTTTGAACTAACATTATTCTATACGGGATCCTTCTAGGAAGGTCACCAATTGGTTCTTCAAAGCCCCGACTACTCAATATAGTTGGGGTTTATACATTTCAACCAGAATTCCGGCAGGGATAGTATTCACCATTGGGGTGCTAGGTTTTACCGCTGCAATAGTAAAGTTAGCTATTTGGTTCTACTTTTTGTATGTATTTGAATTCCGGAGCAAAGTGAAGATTCTTTTTATCTAAAGTGTAATTTCATCTACCCTTTTAATGGTTCGAATTTTAGATGCCGAATTGCTTTTGAAACTACTCTTTTTATAAAAATATAACTTTATTTGATTTTTTTATAGTAATAATGAGGATAAAATAACAATAAAACACTACAAATCAACAACTTAAAAAAGGTTCGAATCCTATTACCTATCATAAAAGGACATGTCGAACCAATTGTAATAAAAACGAAAAAGTACAATTGTAATTGACTGATATACATAATCTTATAAAATAAGTACCTAAGAATTCATTTACTTAAAATAATAAGATTAAAAAAATTGTAGAAATGCGATAATGAAACAAAAACAAATTAAACAACTAAAGATCAACTTTTAAAAATAAAAAAACCGACAAATATATAAAAGTATATTTTGTCGGTTTTGTGAAGGCAGAAGGATTCGAACCTTCGACCGCCTGCTTAGAAGGCAGGTGCTCTATCCAGCTGAGCTATGCCTCCATTGCTCATTTAAAAAATATAGTCGGGGTGGCAGGATTCGAACCTGCGGCCTCCTGCTCCCAAAGCAGGCGCGATAACCGAGCTACGCTACACCCCGAAGTGCAAAAAATTAAGCGGAGGGACAGGGACTCGAACCCTGGCACCGATTGCTCGATGACAGTTTAGCAAACTGCTCCATTACCACTCTGGCACCCCTCCAAGCTCAAAGAAACGTGTCCTGTTTTGCGGTTGCAAATTTAAGACATCTTTAGACTTCTCACAACTATTTTAGGTCTTTTTTTTAAACTTTTTTATCATTTTTACAAAAACACTTCACAATCAAACATATAGAATCAAAATAAATTTAAAAAAAGATATTGATCTAATCTAAATTTGAAATTGTTCAAAAAAGATTAAATTTGCTTCATAAACCAACATTTTATAAGTTATGAACAAAAGAGTTGTTATCGTTTCTGCCGTTAGGACACCTATCGGAAGTTTTATGGGGGGATTATCTACAGTTACTGCTCCAAGATTAGGTGCGGTAGCTATAAAAGGTGCATTGGACAAAATAAAATTAGATCCAAGTTTAGTTGATGAAGTATTTATGGGAAACGTAGTTCAGGCTGGCGTAGGACAAGCTCCTGCCCGTCAAGCGGCTCTATTTGCCGGTTTACCAAATACCGTTGCTTGCACCACAATAAATAAAGTTTGTGCTTCTGGAATGAAAGCTGTTATGATGGGTGCGCAGGCAATCCAATGTGGCGATGCAGAAATTGTAGTCGCTGGCGGAATGGAGAACATGAGTTTAATTCCACATTATTTGCATTTGAGAAACGGAACTAAATTTGGTCCTGCAACAATGATAGACGGAATGCAGAAAGACGGACTAACTGATGCTTATGATAACAGCGCTATGGGAGTGTGTGCTGACTTATGTGCCGCAGAATATAACTTTACCCGTGAAGATCAAGATAACTTCGCAATTCAATCGTATGAGCGTAGTGCAAAAGCTTGGGATTCTGGAAAATTTGATAATGAAATAGTTCCGGTAGCCGTTCCTCAAAGAAAAGGAGATCCAATCATAGTTTCTAAAGACGAAGAATTCACAAACGTAAAGTTAGACAAAATACCATCATTAAGCCCTGTTTTCACTAAAGACGGAACTGTAACGGCAGCCAATGCATCAACAATAAATGATGGCGCTGCAGCTGTAATATTAATGAGTGAAGAAAAAGCAATAGCACTAGGACTAAAACCTCTAGCATATATAAATGGGTATGCTGATGCAGCTCAGGAACCAAAATGGTTCACAACAACCCCATCAAAAGCAATTCCGAAAGCATTGAAAAAAGCCGGAATAGCAATTAGCGATGTTGATTATTTCGAATTTAATGAAGCATTTGCAGTGGTAGGTCTGGCTAATTCAAAAATTCTGGAATTAGATGACAGTAAAGTCAATGTAAATGGTGGTGCGGTATCCTTAGGGCATCCCCTAGGATGCTCCGGAGTAAGAATCATTGTTACCTTATTAAATGTTTTAGAGCAAAACAACGGTAAAATTGGTGCTGCTGCAATTTGCAATGGCGGTGGCGGTGCTTCGGCAATTGTTATCGAAAGAGCCTAAATAAACATAGTTATGGGTTATAAGTTCAAAACTTTGTAACCCATACTTCTTAACTCGTAAATTAACCTGAATGTTCGGAATTTGTAATCTAGCCATAATCCCACTTCGCTTTGAACCCAGCGACAGAAGCGAAATTGTTTCTCAAGTTTTATTTGGAGAACATTTTGAAATTTTAGAACAATTGAAACAATGGTCTCGAATCAAAATGCAATACGATGATTACGAAGGCTGGATAGATTCTAAGCAATACCAATTAATTTCCGAATCCAGTTTCAATCAATTATCAGAAGATTCAATAATTCTGAATGCTGATTTAATAGAATACATTACAGCATCAAATAATCTTCTAATACCAATCCCATTAGGTTCATCATTATCATTTCTACATCACAATGATATTAATACATCCTATTTTGAATTTGAAGGAACTAAAATTAGCGGTATCAAACCCAAAGAAGGCTTGATTAACACTTCTTTTCTGTACCTGAATGCTCCGTACCTTTGGGGTGGAAAAACACCTTTTGGCATTGATTGTTCAGGTTTTACACAAATGGTTTATAAACTCAACGGATATCAATTATTACGCGACGCATCGCAACAAGCTACACAAGGAGAACCTTTGAGTTTTATAGAAGAAAGTGAACCTGGCGATTTGGCCTTTTTTGATAACGAAGAAGGCAATATTATACATGTAGGTATTATCATGGCAGACAACCACATTATCCACGCCAGTGGAAAAGTACGAATTGACAGATTAGATCATCTCGGAATTTATAATGCTGAAACAAACAAACACACACACAAACTTAGAGTGATTAAAAAAATCATATAAAAAAACCTATCAAGAAAATATTCGAGATAGGTTTTTTTTAATCCTCTAAAATGAGATTTACATTTTTGCTTTCAGTGCTTTTTTCTTTTCAGTCATTTCTAATGCACCGTAAACATTCAACAGAGTTGCTTTGACCTCATTATTCGATGGATCCAGCTCACTAGCTTTTTCTAAATAAGGTAAAGCATCTAAAAACACAGCTTCTCTTTGTTTTTTAAGAACTAAATAGCGCTTATTATCTTTTTCTGAGTTTCCTAATTTATTCATTTCCTCAAAAAGCTTTTTATCAGCATCTAGCTTTAAAATCGCTAAATTAAGATAAGCATTTACGTAATCCGGTTTGATTTCAATAGCTCTTTTATAATATTTCTCTGCTTCAACAGTGTTATTAGCAGTAGTACTGATCACTCCTAAATTAAAAATTAAATCTGCATCATTAGGATTCTTTTCTAATACTTCTGAAATTAATTTTTTATAGGTAACATAATCTTTAGTCTCTAAATACAGATTAGCTTCTGTCAAAATCAACGAACTGTCATCAGGATTTGCAACTCTTGCCTCAGCAATAGCTTTTTTAGCCTCTTCAGTTTTTCCATTCTGAACTAAAATCAGCGCCATATTTTTATATATCTCTCCTCTTTTTGAAGGAATAGCCTCAGTTCTTGGTTTTTCATGAGTTCCCATTTTCACCAATTTATCTCTTTCTTGAGCTGTTGTAAAAACATCTTCTTCACCGGATATTTTATTCACTGCAAAATAACTAGTTCCTTTTCCAGAATAATTTAAGTTTTTCAACTCATCATACAGCTTAAGTGCAGTATCATATTCTTTAGCATTCACGTAAGTGGATGCCGCATAATACAAATTAATAGTGTCTCTTTTATCTAACGAATAAGCATCGTATAATTTTTTAGCACTATCTAAATGCTTGTCCTCTTTAGAATCTGCGATCGCACTATTGATTAATTTAAATTTTATTTCTGTAATTGAAGTAGCAGCCTGCGTAGAATATTTCACTTTTCCACTAACTTTTTCAACAGCAATTAAATCTTGGTATGCTTTTGCAGCAAGTGAAAGATTTGAACTCGTCTCAACATTTTTATTGGCTAAATCTAATAAAGCATTTCCCTTTACAAAGAAAAATTGCGCTTTTTCAGCATCTGTAGCATTTGTAATCAAAGATTCTGCTCCTTGCAAAATAGTTACTGCTTCTTGAGAATTACCACCTTTCAAGGCTTTCTCAGCGGCTTTAATTTGATCCTTTTGAGCAAAAGTAGCTACTGATATCAATAATGCTGATGCAAGTATTACATATTTACTTTTCATAATATTCCTGTTTTTGTTTAATAATTATTCTTTTTATATCCTTATTTTAAGCTTCATCATCCGAATCTTCGTCTTCAGCATCATCTTCAGCCTCTTCGTCCTCATCATCATCATCGTCGTCATCAGCACCTTCGTCTTCAAGAACTTCTAAAACGGGTTTAACTCTTTCGATTGTTTCCGTTTCTATGATATTACCTTCTTCATCAACAATCACTTCTGCTACATCGTCTTTCATAACTTTTGTAACTGCTGCAATCGAATCATTCCCTTTGATGTTGATTAACTTCACCCCTTGTGTAGCACGTCCCATAACTCTCAAATCTTCAACAGCCATTCTAATGGTCAATCCGGACTTGTTAATAATCATTAAATCATCAGCATCTGTAACTGCATTTATTGAAATAAGCTTACCTGTTTTCTCCGTAATATTTAAGGTTTTAACTCCTTTACCACCACGGTTTGTAATTCTGTATTCGTCAAGGCTTGAACGTTTTCCGTATCCGTTTTCAGCAACAACTAATATTTCGCTGCTCATATCATTTACAGTAACCATGCCAATAACTTCGTCGGTATCATCTTTAAGCGTAATTCCACGAACACCAGATGCTGTTCTTCCCATAGGACGTGTTTTAGTCTCTTCAAAACGAACTAATTTACCTGATTTAACAGCCAGAATAATTTGACTTTCACCATTAGTTAATTTTGCTTCCAATAATTCGTCGCCTTCCTTAATCGTAATTGCCGCAACACCATTTACCCTTGGTTTAGAATATTTCTCCAGAGATGTTTTCTTAACCTGACCTTTTTTAGTCACCATAATCAAATTATGACTTTTAATGTATTCCTGATCTTTTAAATCTTGGGTACAAATAAATGCTTTTACTTTGTCGTCGCTTTCAATATTTACTAAATTCTGAATTGCTCTTCCTTTAGCAGTTTTACTTCCTTCTGGTATTTCATAAACACGCATCCAGAAACATTTTCCTTTTTGGGTAAAGAACATCATGTATTGGTGATTCGTTGCCACAAACATGTGCTCTAAGAAATCTTGATCTCTTGTTCCGGCACTTTTCTGTCCAACTCCTCCTCTATTCTGAGTTTTGTATTCCGTAAGATTAGTACGTTTAATGTAACCTGCATGAGAAATCGTAATTACCACATTTTCATCGGCAATTAAATCTTCAATACTTACGTCGCCACCTGAATATTCGATTATTGAACGACGCGCATCACCATATTTCTCCCGAATTTCTTCCAGCTCTTCTTTTATCAAAGCAGTTCTTAAATTTACGTCCGCCAATAAAGCTCTTAAATGCTCAATTAACTTCATAATTTCGTCATACTCAGCTCTTAACTTATCTTGCTCAAGACCTGTTAATTGACGCAAACGCATTTCTACAATAGCTCTGGACTGAATGTCCGATAATTTGAATCTCTCAATTAATTTCCCTCTTGCCTCTTCTGTGTTTTTCGAAGCTTTAATTAACGCAATTACTTCATCAATATTATCCGAAGCAATAATTAATCCTTCTAAGATGTGTGCTCTTTCTTCCGCTTTACGCAAATCAAACTGCGTTCTACGAATTACTACGTCGTGACGGTGCTCTACAAAATAGTGAATCATTTCTTTCAGATTCAACATTTGAGGACGTCCTTTCACTAATGCAATATTATTGACACTAAAGGATGATTGTAACTGTGTATACTTATAAAGCGTGTTTAAAACTACATTTGGAGTTGCATCACGTTTTAAAATATAAACGATACGCATACCATTCCGATCCGATTCATCACGAATATTTGCAATACCTTCTATTTTTTTATCATTAACCAAATCAGCAGTACGTTTAATCATATCTGCTTTGTTGACCTGATAAGGAATTTCAGTCACAATAATACACTCTCTTCCGTCAACTTCTTCAAAACCGACTTTGGCACGCATTACAATACGTCCTCTACCCGTTTTAAATGCTTCACGAACTCCTTCGTAACCATATATAATACCTCCAGTTGGAAAATCTGGCGCTTTAATATGGTTCATTAATTCATCTATCTCAATCTCATTATTATCAATGTAAGCTAATGTTCCGTTAATTACTTCAGTAAGATTGTGAGGTGGCATATTGGTAGCCATACCTACAGCAATTCCTGTAGCACCATTAATTAATAAAGTAGGTACACGCGTTGGCATTACTTTAGGCTCATATAAAGTGTCGTCAAAGTTCAATTGAAAATCAACTGTTTCTTTTTCGATATCAGCCATTATTTCTTCCGAAATCTTACGCATTCTGGCTTCAGTATAACGCATTGCAGCAGGACTATCTCCATCCACAGAACCAAAGTTACCTTGACCATCTACTAATAAATAACGTAAACTCCATTCTTGAGCCATACGAACCATCGCATCATAAACTGATGTATCACCATGCGGGTGGTACTTACCTAATACCTCTCCGACAATTCTGGCGGATTTTTTATGGGCTTTATTTGAAAAAACTCCTAAATCATACATTCCGTAAAGAACTCTTCGATGTACTGGCTTCAAACCATCTCTAACATCTGGAAGTGCTCTTGATACAATTACCGACATCGAATAATCGATGTAAGCTGATTTCATTTCATCTTCTATGTTAATAGGAATTAACTTTTCTCCTTCAGACATAAGTTGTTATATTAAAAAATTATATTAGTTTCAAAACGTGCCAATATACAGCTTTTTGAAATTTTTTAGCCTATTTCAGCATACTTATTTCGATGATTTATTAACAAATTTTACCTTGGTTTTAGTTAATAAAATTGACGGCTTTTTACCTCTATTTCCCGTTTTTTTTTGTCTATTAGCTGACAGCAGTTGTTAAAGGAACGATTTTTGTTTTTCAACTACTAATTCACTAAATTTACGATATCAAATATATATTATGGATGATAATTTTTCACCAAGAGTAAAAGATGTTATTACCTATAGCAAAGAAGAAGCTTTGCGACTGGGTCATGACTTCATAGGAACTGAACACTTGATGCTAGGTATATTAAGAGACGGAAATGGAAAAGCAATACAAATATTGAACAACCTATCGGTCGATTTAGATCATTTACGCAGAAAGGTAGAAATCCTAAGCCCCGCAAGCCCAAGCGTTGAAGTTAACGTGGAAAAGAAAAATCTACACCTTACACGCCAGGCAGAACGAGCGTTGAAAACCACTTTTCTTGAAGCAAAGGTATTTCATAGCTCGTCAATTAGTACAGCGCATTTATTGTTATGTATTTTAAGAAACGAAAACGATCCAACAACCAAGCTATTGAATAAACTTAAAATTGATTATGACGTAGCTAAAGAACAATATTTAAATATGACCCCAAGCGAAGAAGAATTTTTAGAAAACTTGCCAAGAAGCGAATCATATAATGACGATTCAGGACAAGATGACAGTCTTAAAGAAGGTGCTTTTAATAATCCTGCCAATAAATCAAACAAAAAATCTAAAACACCTGTTTTAGATAATTTTGGTAGAGATTTAACGGAAATGGCCGAAGAAGGAAAGTTAGATCCTGTTGTAGGACGTGAAAAAGAAATCGAACGTGTTTCTCAAATTTTGAGCCGTCGCAAAAAGAACAATCCACTACTTATAGGAGAACCTGGAGTAGGGAAATCAGCTATTGCTGAAGGATTAGCTTTGCGAATTATTCAAAAGAAAGTATCTCGAATCCTTTTCAACAAACGCGTTGTTACGCTAGATTTAGCGAGCCTTGTCGCTGGGACAAAATACCGTGGACAGTTTGAAGAGCGCATGAAAGCAGTAATGAACGAATTAGAAAAGAATGACGACATTATTCTTTTCATAGATGAAATTCATACTATTGTCGGAGCTGGTGGGGCTACAGGCTCATTAGACGCATCCAACATGTTCAAACCTGCATTGGCACGAGGTGAAATTCAATGTATTGGCGCTACCACATTGGATGAATACCGTCAATATATTGAGAAAGATGGTGCATTGGAAAGACGTTTTCAAAAAATAATAGTGGAACCAACATCTGTTGTGGAAACCATTACAATTTTGAACAACATCAAAAACAAATATGAAGACCACCACAATGTTACTTATACGCAAGAAGCAATTGAAGCTTGTGTAAAACTAACTGATAGATATATGTCGGAACGATTCTTGCCGGACAAAGCTATTGATGCGCTGGATGAAGCAGGTTCAAGAGTACACATTACCAATATTGAAGTACCAAAACAGATTTTAGATTTAGAACGTCAATTAGAAGATGTTCGAGAATTGAAAAATGTGGTTGTCAAAAAACAGAAATACGAGGAGGCTGCAAAGTTGCGTGACGACGAAAAACGTATTGAAAAGGACTTAGCAATTGCTCAGGAACAATGGGAAGAAGATGCTAAAAACAATCGAATTGAAGTTACCGAAGACAATGTTGCCGATGTCGTTTCAATGATGACTGGAATTCCAGTAAATCGTATTGCCCAAACTGAAAGTAACAAGTTAGCTAAACTTCCAGAACTAATTGAAGGAAAGGTAATTGGCCAAAAAGAAGCAGTAATGAAAATTGCTCGTTCTATCCAAAGAAATCGTGCCGGATTAAAAGATCCGAACCGACCTATTGGTTCCTTTATCTTCTTAGGACAAACCGGTGTTGGTAAAACGCAATTGGCAAAAGTACTTGCAAAGGAATTATTTGATTCAGAAGATGCACTAATCCGTATTGACATGAGTGAATACATGGAAAAATTTGCAATCTCTCGTTTAGTTGGCGCACCTCCGGGATATGTCGGATATGAAGAAGGCGGACAATTGACAGAGAAAGTAAGAAGAAAACCCTATTGTGTTGTCTTATTGGATGAGATAGAAAAAGCACATCCTGATGTTTTTAATATGCTGTTGCAAGTTCTTGATGATGGTTATTTAACAGATAGTTTAGGCCGAAAAATTGACTTCAAAAACACTATAATTATCATGACTTCAAATGTTGGAGCCAGACAATTAAAAGATTTTGGTCAGGGAGTTGGCTTTGGAACTGCTGCCAAAGTAGCACAGGCCGATGATAATTCGAAAAGCATCATTGAAAATGCATTGAAAAAAACTTTCGCTCCGGAATTCCTTAATAGAATTGATGATGTAATAGTTTTCAACGCTTTAGAGAAACATGATATTGATTTGATTATTGAAATCGAATTGAAAAAATTATATGCTCGTGTTGCAGAATTGGGCTACCAATTAAACCTTTCTGATAAAGCAAAAGCTTTTATCGCCGACAAAGGATTTGATAGACAGTTTGGCGCAAGACCTTTAAAAAGAGCTATTCAGAAATATGTTGAAGATGCACTTGCCGAAGAAATTATCACTTCAAAAATTGCTTCAGGAGATGAAATTTACATGGATATTGAAGACGGAGCCCAAGAACTGACCGTACAAGTTCATAAAGCTGGTGAGCCAACTAATCCCTAAATTCTTATAGAATTACACGAAACAAACCCGTTACGTTTTTATAACATAACGGGTTTATTCTTTATACAAATCTAACTTTTTTTGAAAACAAATATTTACATTTGATTTTTAAAAAATAGGTTAAATAAAATTACTTTATGTCTCAAAACAAAGTTATCCTGGGTAGCGAAGAATGGTGTTCATTTCCTGAATTAGGAATTCCAACTATTAAAGCACGTGTTGATTCAGGAGCAAAAACATCCGCTTTACACGCTATAAACATTGCCCCTTTTATCAAGAATGAAGCAAACTGGGTAAAGTTTGATATCAACCCAATTCAAAATAATCTAAAAACGGTAATTCATTGTGAAGCACCATTAGTTGATAAACGTTTTGTAAAAAGCTCCAGTGGTTTTAGAGAGCAACGTTATGTTATTCAAACCAACTTGAAAATTGGTGATTCGATCTGGCCAATAGAAATGACATTGACTAATAGAGATTCCATGGGTTTTAGAATGCTTTTAGGACGTGAGGCTATGAGCGGAAGGGTTCTTGTAGACCCGGAACAAAAATATCTTCTAGGACAACCTACTTCAGACAGCTTGAAAGAACTATATAAAAATTCCGAAAAAGCAAGTTCTGGTTTGCGTATTGGCCTTTTGGCCAGCAATCCGGAGCTATACAGTAACAAACGTATCATGGAAGCAGGTGAAATGCGCGGTCATGAAATGCATTTTCTGAATATCAAAGAATGTTATATGAAACTGGATGCAAAAACACCGGAAATTCATTACCGTGGAGGAAAAATATTAAATCAATTTGATGCCATTATCCCAAGAATTCGACCAAGCATAACTTTTTATGGCTGTGCTTTAACGAGACAGTTCGAGGCATTAAAAGTATTTTGTTTAAATTCTTCAAACGCGATTACACAATCACGTGATAAGTTGTATTCTTTACAATTACTTTTAAATCATGGAGTAGAAATCCCCACTACAGGATTTGCCAACTCTCCTTTAGATACGGATGATTTGATAAAGATGGTTGGAGGTTCTCCTTTAATCGTTAAATTACTTGAAGGAACACAGGGAAAAGGTGTTGTATTAGCGGAAACCAAAAAAGCTGCAGAAAGTGTGATTAATGCTTTCAAAAGTTTAAATGCCAATATATTAGTTCAGGAATTCATTAAAGAAGCCAATGGAAAAGACATTCGTTGTTTTGTAATTGACGGAAAAGTAGTTGCCGCTATTCAACGGGAAGCAATGCCCGGTGAATTTAGAGCCAATATCCATCTTGGAGGAACTGCTTCAGTAATAAAAGTGACAGCGGAAGAAAAACGCATTGCGATAAAAGCTGCAAAAGCGATGGATTTAAAAGTAGCTGGTGTTGACATTATTCGTTCCTCAAAAGGGCCATTGTTATTAGAAGTAAATTCATCACCAGGGCTGGAAGGGATTGAAGGAGCTACCAATAAAGACATTGCAGGCGAAATGATAAAAGCTATTGAGAAAAATTTTAAGTTAAAATAGCTCCGATTTTTAATATAGAATTCCAATGACAATTAAAACTGTCATTTATCCCTTTACGTAAAACTTCAAACAAAAAATAATGAACACATATCTCGATATTATCTTTCGTAGTGCTGCAGTTTATATTTTCATGCTTATTGCTTTGAGATTTTTTGGAAAAAAGGAATTATCACAACTCAATACTGCTGATGTAATATTAATATTATTGATAAGTAACTCCGTTCAAAATGCAATGGTCGGCCAAAATACAAGTCTTTACGGAGGTCTGGCTGCTGCTGCCATACTTTTTACCATCAATTTTATTTTAAAGAAATTAATGTTTAAGTATCCGAAATTTAGTGACTTTATGCAGGAAAAACCAGAAATCCTGATTCACAACGGTACTTTGGATTTTAAGTCTTTAAGCAAATTAAACATCACTTCAGAGGAGTTAAAAGAAGCGATGCGGGAACATGGAATCGAGTTTTTTAAAGATGTAAAATTAGCTATGCTTGAGATTGATGGTAATATTAGCATTATATCAGGTAATGAAAATCTAAAACAAACCCATTATAAACGAAAACGTATCCATAAAAATTTGAGCGGAATAAACTAGCTCTTACAATAATTTTTACGAGAGTTATAAAGACACTAAAAAGAAGTATTACCGACCCCCGAAATTATGCTTGATTCATTCAAAACCTACTTCCAATCCAAAACCAATCTAACGGACGAACAATTCCTTTCGATTACCGCTACATTGCAATCCAAGAAGGTAGAAAAAGGCACTATCCTACTGCATCAGGGAGCCATTTGTCATCACTCTTTTTTTGTATCCAAAGGACTGTTGCGTTCCTATACCATTGACGAAACTGGAAAGGAGCATATCATTCAATTTGCATCTGAAAATTGGATTATTTCGGATAGGAGCAGTTCTTATTTCAACGAGCCTTCTGAATTATTTATTGATGCCATTGAAGAAACAGAAATTGTTTTTATCGATAAGAATTTTATCGATGCCGCAGCTGAAATTAGTATTACTTTCCGACAACAGGACAATACTGCCTTGCACAATCATATTCGCCAGCTTCAAAAACGAGTAAATCTCCTATTGGGTGCAACAGCAGAGCAACGCTATTTGGATTTTATAACCATTTATCCGAGTCTTACCTTGCGTATTCCGCAATGGATGATTGCTTCCTATTTAGGTATTACACCGGAAACATTAAGCAGGGTTCGTAAAGAATTAGCTAAAAGAAATTTCAAACCGTATTAATTCATTGCAAATTCATTTCTTATTCTATATCAATGTTTCCGATTTTATACAATCGTAAATTTGTACTCTAACAAAATAAGGTATAACATGAAAACAAAAAATATTGAATTAGTATTGGCTCCACCTCCACCACACATGGTTGGTGACGGATTTAGGGTACATAATTTTATCCCGAGCGGACATAATTTAGACATGAAGAGAATGAGTCCTTTTATTATGATGGATTATAATTCTAAATTTTATTTCCCGCCTACGGATCAACCCAGAGGTGTAAGCGTCCATCCTCACCGGGGTTTTGAAACCGTTACAATTGCCTATCATGGAAAAGTAGCCCATCACGACAGTTCTGGAAATATTGGTATCATTGGCGAGGGTGACGTGCAATGGATGACTGCTGCTTCCGGAATTCTACACAAAGAATACCACGAGGCAGAATTCAGCAAAAAGGGTGGTGATTTTCAAATGGTGCAACTTTGGGTCAATCTTCCCGCAAAAGATAAAATGTCAACACCAAAATATCAAGGAATTACCAACGACCACATTAACAAATTTGAACTCCCAGAAAACGGCGGTGTGATTGAAGTTATTGCAGGACAGTACGAGAATATTAAAGGTACCGCTTCTACGTTCACCCCTGTCCATTTGCAAAATGCCAAGTTGAATAAAGGAACCAAAGCGACCTTCCGTTTTCCTGCGAATTTCAACACCGGATTATTGGTAATTGAAGGAAACGTAAAAATTAACAATACAGAAAATGTTCCTGCCGACCATTTTGCATTGTTTGCAAATGAGGGAGAAGAATTTACCGTTGAAGCAACTGAAAATGCAATAGTTTTAATTTTGAGTGGCGAACCCATCAATGAACCTATCGCAGCGCACGGCCCGTTTGTAATGAACACTCAAGCTGAAATCATGCAAGCATTCAATGATGTGAATATGGGAAAATTTGGTTATTTGGAAGAGTAATTTTATTATTTTTATATTTTAAAATACACAAACATGTCAAATATTAAACTGATAATTGAAGAACGCCCGAGCAACATTGGTAACTTTATGGTTGGACGATTGCTTCCGTTTCGAGAAAAAAGAATGGTTGGACCATTTGCATTCATTGATCATATGGGGCCGACCTGCATGAGTGAATATGAAAATTTAGATGTCGGACCACATCCCCACATTGGACTTACGACTTTGACCTACCTATTTGAAGGAAGCATTATGCACAAAGACAGTTTGGGAACTGAAATGGAAATCAAACCCGGACAAATCAATTGGATGACCGCAGGAAAAGGCATTGTCCATTCTGAGCGAACACCAGAATATTTGCGAAAATCCGATAAAATATTACATGGTCTACAAATTTGGGTGGCTTTGCCAAAGGATTTGGAGGAAATAGAACCTTCTTTTTTTCATGTACCTGAAAATCAAATTCCAGAATGGAAAGCTGACAATATTGCTTATAAACTTATAGCAGGGGAAGTACTCGGCAAAAAATCACCTGTTCCGGTTTACAGTCCGCTTTATCTTTTAGAATTAAAAAGCACCACTCGCCAAACAGTGACTATTGGTAACCATTTATTTGGCGAAAGCGCTTTATATATTTTAGAAGGCAGTATAGAAAGTGAAGGTGCCGTTTTTGAACCAAAACAAATTTTGATTGCCAAAGACAGTAAACTCTGCACCTTTGATATGGCAGAAAATACAACAATTTATATTTTTGGAGGAGAACCTTTTCCTGAAGAAAGATATATTTATTGGAATTTTGTCGCTTCAACTAAAGAATTGATTGAAAAAGCAAAAGAAAAATGGTTGGCACAAACTTTTGATAAAGTTCCGGGCGAAAGTGAATATGTTCCACTTCCGGAGCAAAATAAAAAATAGCAATTATGATTAAAATAACAGCGCACATTGGCCAAGATCTTTATAAAACAGAAATAAAATCGGCTAGTAATATGATTATTTCAGATGAACCAGAAAGTGCCGGGGGAAAGGATTTAGGCTTTGCACCAAAAGAACTTTTAGCATCCTCCTTAGCAGCTTGTACGTGCATTACATTACGCATGTATGCCAGCCGGAAAGAATGGGATTTAACAGCTATAAAAGTGGAAGTCACTTTTGAAAAAGATGCAATTGAAAATAAATCAAAAATGATGCGCAACATTCAATTATTTGGGAATTTAGACAACGCACAAAAAGCAAGATTATTAAACATTGCCGATAGATGCCCAATGCATCAAATTTTAACTAACCCTATCCAAATTTTAACCGAATTAAATTAAAAATCATGATAATTGAACAAATAAACGAAACTAAAAAAGGCTATTTTAGAGCTTATGACAATGAAATTGAAGCTGGAAGAATGACCTATACTTGGGCTGGAACTGAAAAATTTATCATCGATCATACTGAAGTGAATCCTGATTTTGCAGGACTAAGTGTGGGCAAAAAAATGGTGCTGGAAGCCGTACAATACGCGAGGGAAAATAATCTTAAAATCTTGCCTTTATGCCCTTTTGCCAAGAGTGTATTTGACAAAATGGAAGAAATTCAGGATCTTTTGTTTTAAAAAAAAATTAAACTTAAAAAGCATAAAACCATTCAAATTGAATGGTTTTTTTATATGAATTTTATAAAGCCTAGAACTATAAAAACAAACTAAGGAAATAATAAACCAATGCAGCTAAAATAGCTGAAATAGGAATCGTTAGCACCCATGCCCAAATTAAACTTACAGTCACACCCCAACGAACTGCAGAAACACGCTTCGTTAAACCAACTCCAATTATAGAACCCGTTATAGTATGTGTTGTACTTACCGGAATTTTTAAATGCTCTGTAAAATACAAGGTTAAAGCTCCTGCCGTTTCAGCAGCAACACCTTCAAAAGAAGTTACTTTAGTAATTTTAGAACCCATTGTTTTCACAATCTTCCAACCGCCACTTAAAGTTCCCGCTGCAATCGCAGAATAACACGCTAAAGGAATCCACGCCGGCATTTTAAACGCTCCTTCTTCATTAGGAAGTACTACGTCTAACCAGCTTGGTAAAGTTTCCTGCGAAACTCCGCTCGTATGAATATAAACCGCAACTGCTGCTGCAATAATACCCATTACTTTTTGGGAATCATTTCCACCATGTCCTAAACTAAAGGCCGCGGAGGATAATAATTGCATCTTTTTCAACCATTCAGTAGCCTGACTAAGATTTAAACTACTAAAAATCAAACAAAAGACACTAACAGACAAAACAATGAATGCTACCAAAAACCATTTAATGTTATGTGCCTCAAACACTACACTCCAAAAAGGAGAATCGAAACGAGGTTTTTCAATCTGATCATAATACAGCATTTGGCTTTCCACAAACCAAATAGTCAATGCTATAAGAGATAGGGTAAATAATTTTGGGTAAATACTTTTTTTAGAAGAACTTAAAAGCCAAATAGATATTAAATAAGAGATCAAAGCGCCTAGTAACGGTGCCAAAATAATAAAAGCAACAATTATTAAAACTCCAGAAGGCATTCCTCCATCTTTCCCTTCCTTATACCACGATACAACTTCAAAACCAGCATGTGCAATTGCTGCTCCGGCAAATCCACCTATTAAAGTATGAGAAGAACTCGAAGGTATTCCAAGCCACCAGGTCAGCAAGTTCCAACATATAGCCGCGATTATACCCGCGAGAATTACTACCAGATTGATGTCCATTGTATTCGCGGTTTTAGCAACTGTATCAGCAACTCCAAAACCAAAAACCCAATAGGCCAAAAAATTAAAAAAAGCAGCCCAAAGTACCGCTTGAAATGGAGTCAGAACTTTTGTGGCAACAACGGTAGCTATAGCATTTGCCGCATCATGAAAACCGTTGATATAGTCAAAAATTAAAGCTAGAACTATAATAATTATTAGTAAAGTGAATTCCATAAAATAGTATTTCAGAATAAAACTGATGAATTAAGAATGTTTTACAGCGATTGATTCTAAAACACTTGCAACACTCTTACATTTATCAGTTGCCGATTCTAAAACTGACAATACTTCTTTATATTTAATAATGTTTTTTGCGTCGGTTTCATTTTCAAATATTTCAAATACCGCTTTATTATAAACAGTATCGGATTTATTTTCCAACTTGCTAATTCTTGCACAAGCATCTGTTATATGCTTGATTTTTTTAAAACTTTTCAGCTCTTTTACTGCAACATCAATATTTTGACATGCTTCAAGATTTATTTCTGTCAATTTTCTAATTGATTTTGTAATCTTATCTACTTGATACAATCTCATTCTACTGGCTGCCCCATGAAGATTATCTGCTACATTATCAATTGAAGTAATCAGGGAGTGAATATCTTCTCTATCAAAAGGAGTGATAAAGTTTCTGCTTAATTCCAAATTAGTCTGACGTGTGATGTCTTCTCCTTTTTGTTCTAAAGTATCAATTTTTTGAAAAAGAACTTCTCTTTCTTTCAATGGAAGATTAACCGCTTCGTGCAGATTTGAGGCCAATTCAATTAAATTACTGGATGCTTCTTCGAAAAGAGGAAAGAATTTTTTGTCTTTTGGAACTAAAAATTGGAAAATACTATTTATTGACATTTTATTAGATTTTAGAACTGCAAAATTAGTTCATTATTTTAAGGTAATGTTAAGCTATTGTTAACAAATCGTCTTCAATCTGAAAACTGTTCAGAAAAGAAACGGTTTTTTCAATGTCATAATGTAAAATTCGGTCTTCTTTTACCAAAGAAACTTCTTCACGATAGGCACTTAAAAACATTTCAATAAAATCACTTGATTGTAGTGGCCTTCTATATTCTATAGCTTGGGATGCATTCATCAGCTCTATCGCTAAAATTCGCTCCAGATTGTCCATAACACGCAACGCCTTTGTGGCGCCGTTTGCTCCCATACTAACATGATCCTCTTGTCCATTGCTGGACACAATGCTATCAATACTCGAAGGTGTTGCCAGTTGCTTGTTCTGGCTTGCAATACTTGCAGCAGTATATTGTGGAATCATCAAACCGGAATTCAAACCCGGATTATCCACTAAAAATGCGGGAAGATTTCGTAATCCCGAAATCAATTGATAGGTTCTGCGCTCCGAAATACTTCCTAATTCCGCTAAAGCAATCGCCATAAAATCTAACGCTAAAGCCAGCGGCTGTCCATGAAAATTTCCTCCGGAAATGATTTGATCACTCTCGATAAATATATTAGGATTATCGGTCACAGAATTGATTTCCGTTTTGAATACTTTTTTCACGTAGTCAAAAGCATCTTTAGATGCTCCATGAACTTGAGGCATACATCTGAAAGAATACGGATCTTGAACATGCGTTTTTTCTTGTTCGATAATTTCGCTTCCTTCGAGAAAACCTTTTATGCGATTCGCAGTTATAATCTGGCCTTTGTGAGGACGAATAAAATGAATCAACTCATTAAAAGGCTCAATTCTCCCATCAAATCCTTCAAGGGAAATCGTTCCTATCAGATCAGCCAAATAAGAAAACTTATTCGCTTTCATTAAAATATGCGCACCATAGGCACTCATAAATTGCGTTCCGTTTAATAAAGCCAGACCTTCTTTGGACTGCAAAATAATAGGTTCCCAATTAAAATGCTTTAAAACTGCACTGGAATGCACTTTTTTACCTTCAAAATAAACATCACCTTCGCCCAATAACGGTAATGATAAATGTGCCAGGGGCGCCAAATCACCAGAAGCTCCAAGCGAACCCTGAGTATAAATTACAGGCAATATATCATTGTTATAAAATTCAATCAATCGCTCCACTGTCTGCAGTTGAATTCCCGAATGACCATAACTCAACGATTGAATTTTAAGCAGCAGCATCAATTTAACAACTTCATTTGGAACTTCATCACCTGTACCGCAGGAGTGCGATTTCACGAGATTTTCTTGAAGCTTTGATAAGTTTTTATTCGAAATTTTCACATTACATAGCGAACCAAAACCCGTATTGATTCCATAAATAGGCGCTGAATGCGTAGCCATTTTTTTATCCAAATAATCCCTGCATTTCTGGATGTTTATTTTTGCTTCATCCGATAATGCCACTATTTTTTGTTGCACTATTATCTCGTTTAAAACTTCTAATGAAAGTACTTCAGTGCTTATATAATGTGTGTTTTCCATCCTCTTTGTATTTAAGTGCCAAAATTGAATAAATCAATATTAAAAAGCAACATTTTTTATTAATAATTTAAAATTCACACCTAAAAAAATCCAATTAATAGATTTCATGCAAAATAGCTCCTATAAACAGCGCTCCTTATAAACTCTTAAACTAAATGGCAGTCAGATTTTCAATAGCAAAATAATTTATAGGTATAAAATTAGAGAAATTCGTGCTGTATTATAGGCAAAGGCGAATGAATTTAGAATTTAAGTATAATTAAAAGTGTACAATAACTATCCGACAGCCTTGCAAAACCCATACAATTATAAGAATCATACCAACAAAAAGACTATTTATTGAAAAATACTTATTTTTCATCCAAATGCAATTGAATTTTTAAAATATTCGCAAAAACCAAATTAAGTGTTCTGGATTTTATAAAAAACTGTACTTTTGGGAAATCAAAATGACAAACAACAGATCAACATATCAATCTTCGATAACAACTCAAAGCTGGGTTGCAATTTCTGTTATATTTACTGCTACAACAACTACAACTACCCCTTAGGGGTATTCATTTTACATATAATCCTATTTATTATACTTTTTCCTGAAGGGAGAAAGATTTTGGATGTATAAAAAACATTGCATTTTTAAAATAAAACACATACAATGAAAGTATTAAAATTTGGCGGAACTTCAGTTGCCAATGCACAAAATATAAAACTGGTTCTAGATATTGTCATCAATAAAGCAAAAGAAGAAAAATTAGTAGTAGTGGTTTCTGCTTTTAGTAAAGTTACTGATATGCTTCAACTCGCTTCTCAAAAAGCGGCTGCTGGAGACGAAACCTTCAAAGATATTCTTGCCGAAATAGAGAAAAAACATTTAGATGCCTTAAAAGAATTTATTCCTGTAAGTGAACAAAGCAGCCTGTTAAGTCATATAAAAAGAATTATAAATCATCTTGAAACGTTACTAGACGGTTGTTTTCTTTTGGGCGAATTATCCACAAGGACTTCCGATACTATTTTAAGTTTTGGGGAACTACTATCTTCTTACATCATCTCTGAAGCATTAAAACAAAATCTAAATAATAGTGGCTATAAAGACAGTCGCGAATTAATAAAAACCGATAATCATTTCGGAAAAGCTACAGTAAATTTTGAAGTTACAAATCAATTAATTGCGGACTATTTTGCTTCGAATGAAAATCAAGTGGTTATAATGCCTGGCTTTATTGCCGCATCACTTGAAGGAATTAACACTACTTTAGGTCGCGGTGGTTCCGATTACTCTGCTGCTATTATTGCAGGTGCAATAAATGCATCTGACTTGGAAATCTGGACCGACGTAAATGGAATGTTTACTGCCAATCCAAAGATTGTAAAACAAGCACAGCCTATTGCTACTATTTCTTACCAAGAAGCGATGGAGTTGTCCCATTTTGGCGCCAAAGTTTTATATCCACCAACAATCCAGCCAGTATTAAGAAAGAATATTCCAATTCATATCAAAAATACTTTTGAACCGCAAGCAGAAGGAACTTATATTTCAAATAGTGCAGCACCTCATACTAATCCTGTAAAAGGAATTAGCCACATTGATAATATTACTTTAATCACACTTGAAGGACCAGGAATGATTGGTGTTACAGGTTCTTCTAAAAGACTTTTTGAAGTATTATCGCAGGAAAACATCAACGTAATTTTTATTACTCAAGCGTCATCGGAGCACTCTATTTGTATCGGTATTTTAAATTCTGATGCCAATGTGGCTGAGGATGCGATTAACAAAGCTTTTGAAATAGAGATTTTGCAAAACAAAATTGATCCATGTATCGTAGAAAAAAACCTTTGTATTATTGCTTTGGTTGGTGAAAATATGAAAAACCATCAAGGTTTAAGCGGAAGAATGTTTAGTACTTTAGGAAAAAACAACGTAAACATTCGAGCGATTGCACAAGGTGCTTCCGAAAGAAATATCTCTGCAGTTATTAACGAAAGAGATGTTAAGAAGGCATTGAATACCTTACATGAAAACTTTTTTGAAGAAAACACCAAACAATTAAACCTATTTGTAATGGGCGTTGGAAATGTAGGTGAAAAATTCATTGAGCAAATTCACCAACAAAAGAAATTCTTAAAAGACAACCTGAAAATAAACCTAAGAGTAATTGCTTTGTCCAATTCCCGAAAAATGTATTTTGATGAGGATGGAATCTCTTTAAAAGAATGGCAATTCGCATTAGAAACCGGGGAACCTGCTGACAAAGAAAAGTTCATCGCAAATGTAAAAGCACTTAATTTGCGCAACAGTATTTTTGTTGACATTACCGCAAATGAAAGTGTATCCAAAACATACGAAGAGTATCTTAGACAGAATGTTGCCGTAGTAACCTGTAATAAAATTGCTTGTGCATCTGAATACGACAATTATAAAAAACTAAAAAAATTATCAAGACAGTTCAACGCTCCTTTCTTGTTTGAAACCAATGTTGGGGCTGGATTGCCAATTATCGATACCGTAAAAAACTTAATTGCCTCAGGTGATAAAGTGAATAAGATCCAAGCTGTTTTATCAGGAAGCTTAAACTTTATCTTTAATAATTTTGATGAAAATCATAGTTTTCATGATGTCGTTAAAGAAGCTGGTGTACAAGGGTTTACAGAACCTGATCCTAAGATTGATTTAAGCGGAATTGACGTTGCCAGGAAGATACTTATTCTAATACGAGAAAGCGGTTATAAAATGGAAATTGATGAAATTGCCAACGAATCTTTCTTGCCTGCTGAATGTTTAGATACCATTTCAAATGAAGCCTTTTTTGAATCGTTAACAGAACATGCCGCTCATTTTGAAGCTATTTATAAAGAAGCGCTGAGCAAAGATTCACGATTGAAATATGTCGCTCAATTCGAAAATGGAAAAGCAAATGTTGGCTTACGATTTATTCCGAAAGACCATCCTTTTTATAATTTAGAAGGAAAAGACAATATCGTATTGTTCTTTACGGACCGCTACGTAGATCAGCCTTTATTAATAAAAGGAGCTGGTGCAGGAGCTGCGGTTACGGCTTCAGGAATATTTGCGGATGTAATTAGAATTGGAAACGTGTAAAGAAGTTACAAAATTATAGGTTCAAATAAGCTAAGAAATAACCTTTTGAACTTTTGAACCTATGCCCCTTTGCATCTTTAAACCTTTGAAACTAAAAAAAAATGAATGAAATAAAAATATTTTGCCCCGCGACAATAGCTAATCTTTCCTGCGGATTTGATGTCCTTGGACTTTGTTTAGAAACTGCGGGTGACGAAATGATTATTAGAAAATCAAACATAAAAGGCGTTCGCATTACTAAAATAGTTGGTGCAGACTTGCCTTTAGAAACAGAAAAAAATGTAGCTGGTGTTGCCGCTTTGGCAATGCTAGAAGCAGTAGAAACTGAGTTTGGGTTTGATATTGAAATTTATAAACACATCAAAGCGGGAAGCGGAATTGGAAGCAGCGCAGCAAGTTCAGCTGGAGCCGTTTTTGGAATCAACGAGTTACTTGGAAAGCCATTTACAAGAAAAGAGTTGGTTCAATTTGCGATGCAAGGAGAAAAACTAGCAAGTGGAAATGCGCATGCCGATAACGTAGCTCCTGCCCTTTTGGGTGGATTTACTTTGGTTAGAAGTTACAATCCTTTGGATATCATAAAAATCGAAAGTCCTTCAGAATTGTATGCGACTGTTGTACATCCGCAAATTGAGTTAAAAACGTCAGATGCTCGTTCGGTATTGAAGCAAACCGTTTCCTTGAAAAGTGCCATTATGCAATGGGGAAATGTTGGCGGATTAATTGCTGGATTGTATACCAAAGATTATGATTTGATTGGTCGTTCCTTACATGATGAAATTGTGGAACCGTTGAGAAGCGTCCTAATTCCAGGATTTGATTTAATCAAGCAAACTGCTTTAGAAAATGGAGCATTAGGTTCCGGAATATCCGGCTCAGGTCCTTCTATTTTTGCTTTAAGCAAAGGAAAGGAAACTGCTGATAAAATCGCAAAAGCTATGAGTGCTGTCTACGATGCAATGAATTTACCATATGAAATTCACGTTTCAAAAGTGAATGATCAGGGAATGAAAATAATTATATAAGCAGTACGTTTTAGGCGTTAGGAAATAGCTTACTGCCTAAAGTGTACCGCACAAAGTAACTAGTATAAAATGAAATATTACAGTTTAAACCATAACGCACCAAAAGTTTCTTTCCAAGAAGCCGTAATACAAGGATTAGCAGCAGATAAAGGCTTGTATTTCCCTGAAACGATTACTCCACTAGATCCAACTTTTTTTGATAGTATCGAAAATTTAAGCAATGAAGAAATTGCTTTTGAAGCCATCAAACAATTTGTAGGTGACGAAATCCCCGAAACAACTTTAAAGCAAATCATCGCTGAAACATTGTGCTTTGATTTTCCAGTGGTTGAAGTAGAAAAAGGTATTTATTCACTGGAATTATTTCATGGTCCAACGATGGCTTTCAAGGATGTAGGCGCTCGTTTTATGTCACGTTGTCTGGGTTATTTCAATAAAGATAATAAAGACAGTAAAAACACAGTTCTTGTCGCTACTTCGGGTGATACCGGTGGTGCTGTCGCGAGTGGGTTCCTTGGTGTAAAAGGCGTTGAAGTGATTATCTTGTATCCATCGGGAAAAGTAAGCGATATTCAGGAAAGACAATTAACTACTTTAGGACAAAATATTAAAGCACTCGAAGTAGATGGTGTTTTCGACGATTGCCAGGATATGGTCAAAAAAGCGTTCTTGGATGAGAGTTTGAAACATAAAAATCTGACTTCCGCGAATTCGATTAATATTGCACGTTGGTTGCCACAGATGTTTTATTTCTTCTTTGCGTATAAAGCATTAAAGAAGCAAAACAAACCATTGGTGTTTTCTTGCCCAAGCGGGAACTTTGGAAATATTTGCGCGGGTATCATTGCCAAAAAAATGGGATTGCCTATTAATCATTTTGTAGCTTCTACAAATGTAAATGATACCGTACCAAGATTTTTAGAAAATGGAATTTACGATCCAAAACCTTCGATAGCTACGATTTCGAATGCGATGGATGTGGGCAACCCAAGTAATTTTATCCGTATTCAGGAAATGTATCAAAATGATTTGGAGCAGTTCAAAAAAGATTTCTCATCATTTACTTTCACAGATGCAGAAACTGTTGAAGCAATGAAAACCATTTATAATTCCGACCGTTACATTGCAGAACCACACGGTGCAGTTGGGTATTTAGGATTAAAGAAAGAATTACTAAATCACCCGGATGCGATTGGCATTTTCTTAGAAACTGCCCATCCGATAAAATTTTTGGATACCGTAGAACCAACATTAAATGTAAAACTGCCTATTCCCACACAAATTGAAAGTGTGCTAAACAAGGAAAAAGTAAGCGTAAAAATTAAAAGCTATGACGAATTAAAATCATTTTTGGCATAGCACACTATAAACTAAAATACAAAACGACTGGAAATGAACTTTCAGTCGTTTTTATTTATGAAAATTAGTTTTCTAAAATAATTAAGTTGGTCGAACGAAACACACACAAACGACAAGGGATTTAGTTAAAATCTTCAACAACCTACAATCTGGATCACACTAATTTTACTAACAGAAAATAGAGGTTACAACCTATTAAACTTAAACTTCTGTCCACCAATGGATGCCTCATACATGAGCCCTCCCTTTTGCATGGTGAACACCATAACACCATCAGTATACTTTACATTCGCTGAGGCACCTTCTGTTACGGCTACTGCTGACGCTTGCGCGGAAAACTCGAATCGGCTTTCTTTAAACCGTTCCAATTCCTTTTTTGACTCAAAAAATATTACCTCCCGATACGCTTGTCCACCTGCCTGAAATCCTATACTAAGCTGAGACAACTTTGCCATACCTATTTTCTTGTTGCGTTCATAGACAACACCGTTACCGGCTGCACCTCCAACGCCGAATCCCGCTTTGCCAACATTAGGAAAAATGACATAGCCATAAGCTTGGTCAAAAATTCCTTTCATAAGAGCATCACTTTTAATGAACTCAGCCTTTGCCGCATGGCTGTCAGCGATAATTTTATTCTTTTTAGAGGTCGACTGTCCGGAAACAAGCGTTACATTTAGTACACAAGCCATCACTATTACCCAAATAATATTTAAATTTTTCATAACTATATCTATTGAATTGTCCTTTTATTTTTCTATTCAAAGATAATACAAAAAATTTTCTAAAATCAACAAAACATACTGATTTTCAATACAATACATGTTTTTTTTTATCAATTTATTACACAGTTATAACACAAAAAAAGAAGCCATTAGCTTTATTTTAATTTTCAAGTTATTCATCTGATAGTAGCACAAGATAATATAAACTTTAAAGACAGTATAAAATTGATATTGAATAAATGACTTAAGTAAGCGCTCTAAAATCCTTCAAGTCCACTCCTGAGATATGTGATGAATCCATAAATTTACTGCAAAGACTAAGCAAACTATTTAGATTACTCAATACAGCTATCGTGCTCATAAAACGCAAATCCAATAAAAAAATTTTGATTTTTCATCAGCCGCACTTAATACTCACTTATGGCGTCAATCAAAAAACGGAAACAACTCTTAAAGTTATTTCCGTTTTTTACTCCATACCGAATGGTTCCTGCTTTTAGTGCTAAGAAACAAATTAGTTTCTAGTATACACTATAATACCTCCATTAGCATCTTTTACCTTTAACTCCGTAAACGTAAGATTAACAATATCTTTAGTTGTAGTTACACCCCCAATTACTGTTGTTAAATTATTATGGGATCTAGAATAAATCCCTGAGTTAGTTTCCAACGCGCATGCACTAACTGTTGAATCATAATCTCCTTCAGTGAGCGTATTATCAAGATTGAGGTCCAGATAATCTTTATCGCACCCACTTTCATTTTGTGGTGGATCAATCAAATATTCCTGTCCAGAAACGGTAGTCCCTACTTTGGTAATATTCCATTTTCCTGCTAAAGGAGCTAGAGTTTCACCTTCATTATCATCAGTACTGCAAGAGGTTGTAAATAATCCGATGCTTAATACTAAGACGAGTAATACATTTCGCTTTTTCATTTTAATATCTTTAAATTGTTGGATACGAAATTAGGGGTATTACTTTGGAGAGGTATTACATAATTATTGATTTTACTTGTATAATTATATTCTTGGAATTGCATCAACTATACATTCAGTATTCTGATACATTCAAGCCAACTCCTCGGATATCAATATTTTCTCGGTTCAATAGCAATAAAATACAATTTTATTTTCCTTTTTTCTACCTTTGAAAAAGACAAATTCATACTAGATTATAGTAAACATGATTTTAAAAGCGACAGCAGAAGATGTTTCTGCATTAAATAAATTAATCAATTCAGCATACCGCGGTGAATCTTCTAAAAAAGGATGGACCACCGAAGCGAACCTATTAGAAGGGCTTAGAACCACCGAAAAGGAACTAACTAAAATCATTAAAAACCCAAAAAATACCATTCTAAAATTTACGGTAAATAATGACATTGTCGGTTGCGTATTGTTAATTGAAAAAGAATTCCAATTGTATTTAGGAATGCTCACGGTTTCGCCTGATTTGCAAAATAGTGGAGTTGGAAAACAACTATTACAACAGGCTGAAATTCATGCTTCGGTATTAGGATTGGCTAAAATTGTAATGACAGTGATATCCGTTCGGGAGGAATTGATTGCATGGTACAAACGCAACGGTTATTTTGATACCGGAGCAAGAGAACCTTTCCCGGAAAACGATATTCATATTCCAATTTCTAATCAGTCTTTGGAATTTCTTGTGTTAGAAAAAAGGATTGAATAGATTTAGACGTTCAATATCAAATTGTTTGAAAAACTGATAAATTTCAATCCATTTTCGCGTACCTCTAAGGGATTTTAGTCCTTAAAGCTGATAAAGACACTTATGATTTACAAGAGAACTTACCGGAGCAGAAAATAATTAAGGCGGGAAGGGAAATTTTCTTCTACTACAAATGATACTGAAAATCGCACCTATAAATGCTGTTGGAAAGATATTTTAATGAAACAACCATATAAAACCAAACGCTCCACATATTCAACAATGGAGCGTTTTATACACTAAAAATAACTCTTTCAGCTTAGATAGTAAATAATACTAATTATAAAACCAGCTCTTCAAACAAACGTTTCACTGTCTGTTCCAAATCATCACATAATCCCGGATGTGGTCTTGAGGTTTGAATGGCAGAACTTCGAATAGCAGTCAGCCAACGAAAACGTAATGGGATATCAAATTGTGCTATTGGTCCACCCGATTTTTCGCCATGTGCCACTTTCTCGAATGCCTGTAAATTTAAATGCAATTGTTCCAAATCTAAATCGGCTGAAAATAGTTGAAGTTTGGCTTCGTTCATTGAACAGAACACTTTTATAAATTTTGCTTTTTTACAAAACAAAACAATACCCACATTGAGGAATTCTTCGCGTTCTACCCTTGGCACAACCCGGATTACGGCATACTCATATAAGTGTTTCTCTTGCATTTTGGGCTTCATTTATAAAAATTTCGGAATGGTTCAAGCGGATGGATAAAAACTGTAAATAAACTTCTCGAAGCGCTTCAGGTGTTTCATCGGTATCTTCCCACTTCAGCCATTCTACTGGAATAAGACTAACAATGGATTGTAAGATTTCATCAGTCAATATTTTTTTGAATATAACATCGGTTTCTTTCAGCAATGAAGCTTGTGGCAACAATACATGGTCTTTTATCAGTGTAAAAGGACTTTGCGCATGCGCTTTCCAATTGGTCCAAGAATGATGAAAATAAAGGCTTGCACCATGATCTATCAACCATAATTCTTTGTGCCAAATTAACATATTAGTGTTTCTAAACGTACGGTCCACGTTGGTTATAAAAGCATCCAACCAAACAATCTGAGAAGCTAGTTTTGGATCAACCAACGTTACAACAGGATCAAAATTTATGGCCCCCGATAAGTAATGCAAAGCCAAATTTAGCCCTTGACTGCCTTGAAGAAGGTCCTGAATCTCTTCATCGGCTTCTGTGCGACCAAAAGCTTCATCAAGATTTGCAAAAACCAATTCCGGCATTTTTAAGTTTAAAGCACGGGCAATTTCTCCGCCAATTAATTCGGCGATTAAAGCCTTCACACCATGTCCGGCACCTTTGAATTTCAAGACATATTTAAAATCATCATCAGCCTCAGCAAGTGCAGGTAAAGAACCTCCTTCCCGCAATGGAGTTATGTACCGCGTAACATTTACGGTTCTAAGATGGGGTATGTTTTCCATAATTCAATTGGATATAGCTATTTTGCTTACGTACAAACTTACAAATAAGTAGCATAAATTTAATGGCTTTTTAGTAGAATGATTATTGTTATTCAACAAAACTCACATAGAGCCTATCAGATAAAATTACTGCATCATGAAAATGGCAAACCGGAATGGAAGTAACAAATGGGATGAAATTGAAAGAAGACTAATCCTTATTTTTCTAAGCTCAAAAATGCTGAACCGATAGTTGCAATACAATCAGAAGCAATAAACGATTGGTAACCTGTTTGCGGCAATGCAATATCAGCAGTTAGTCCGTGAAGATAAACACTAAGGAGCGCTGCGTCAATTGGCTCATAAGATTGCGCCAACAAACTGGTAATCATTCCTGTTAAAACATCGCCACTTCCGGCTGTGGCCAAAGCGGCGTTACCTGTTGTGTTTTCGTAAATTGTATCTCCATCAATTATTCGTGTAGGTGCGCCTTTCATTACTATAATAAGTTGGTATTGTTTTGAAAATACAATTGCTTTAACGATTTTCTCCTCTTCGGAATTCCATTTTCCTATTAATCGTTCGAGTTCTTTAGGATGTGGCGTGATGATAGTCAAGGGCCGTAATAAAGGAAGCCACTCCTTGTTTTTGGCTAAAATATTCAGCGCATCGGCATCGACTACCAGAGGAATTTTATTCTTCCTTAGAAATTCATAAATGGCTTTTTGTGTTTGAGTTTCCAGACCTAAACCGGGACCAACTCCGATGGCTTGTGGCTTAATATCGAATGAGATATCGGAAATGAATTCCTCCTGGTTGTCGGTAAGAACCATGACTTCCGGAATGGCGGTTTGCAGAATATTGTAACCACATTTAGGTATAAAAACAGTGACTAATCCGCAGCCAGTTTTCAAGCAAGCCTTAGATGACAAACTGACCGCTCCCATTTTTCCATAACTACCACCAATAATTAAAGCGTGCCCTTGAATACCTTTATGGGTATGTTTATCGATGGATTTGTATCGTTTTAGGATTTCTTTTTGATCAATGTAAATGGGATTCATCAGGAGACTGTTTGTATAAATTTACAAATTTATAAGCTATTACAGCAATTCAATACGTCACTTTTTTAGTAGTTGTAGAAAAATAACAATTTCAAATTTACAAAAATGTAGTATTTGGATTCTAAATCCCTACTAATCGCATCGCTAAACTTTTATTTTCATAAGAGTTCGGTGAATTCCATTTCTTATTAAAAACAGGAATAGCTGTAAAAAATCAGGCTTCTTTTTTAGCTTTTAACTTATTTACTGAAGCATTCAGTTCAAAACCAAGCAGTAATATCATACAGTTGATCCAAATGTAAAACATCAAAATTAACAAGGTTCCTATAGAGCCGTATAATTCATTGTATTTTGAGAATCGGATTACCCAAATTCCAAAAATATAAGAATCTAAAAGCACCAATATTGTAGTAAATACAGAACCTATAGAAATAAAGGCCCTGTCTTTATCGTGTTTTGTACCAAATTTGAAGAGTATAGAAGTTGTAACTAAAATCATTAAAATCACAAATGCATATCGCCCTAAAACGATCAATTCAACATGGTCACTCAATATCGTTTTTTGAATAAATACCTCAAAAACAACTATTATCGCCACGGTAACGATTAATAACACTGACAATAATAATGACATAGCCAGAGCAACTATGTATTGGTGTATAAATCCTCTTTTGATCAGTACATGACGTGAGGATTCAAAGCCTCCTAAAATTCCATTTAATCCATTTGCCATAAGAAAAATAGACAATATAAATCCTGAAGACAATAAGCCGGAATCACTATTATTGAGAATATCATTGATGATTTTATATATGGCGTCATAGGTGTTTGGCGGTACGCCTTCCCTGACAAACTGAAGAAAATCATCCTGAAATCCTTCAATAGGAATGTAAGGAATAAGATTTAAGATAAACAGAGCAAATGGAAATAATGCCATGAAAAAGCTAAATGCAATCGCACTCGCGTGATAGGTTAAAGCACTTTCAACAATTCCTAATCCGTATAACTCCAACAAATCGTACAGCGACAATCCCTGTAACCATGGGAGTTTTATCGTTTTCAATCCGCGGGCAAGATTCCGTATCAGAGGGATTTTCTCTATTCTTTCTTCGATTTCCTTACTCATATTGCTTTTAAGCTCAAATCCATGTTATAAACGGAATGCGTTAAGGCCCCGGAAGAGATATAATTCACACCACATTCAGCGTAAAGACGAATGGTATTTTCGTTGATATTTCCTGAAGATTCGGTTTGGCATCTGCTACCAATTAAAGCTACCGCTTTACGCGTATCTTCATAATTGAAATTGTCTATTAGAATTCTATAGACACCTTCACTCTCCAAAATTTCTATGATTTCGTCCAAATTTCTAGCTTCGACAATGATTTTAAGATCCAGATTATTTTCCTTGAGGTACGCTTTGGTTTTGGCGATTGCCAAGGTAATTCCGCCTGCAAAATCATTGTGATTGTCCTTGAGCATAATCATGTCATACAAAGCAAAACGATGATTTTCGCCTCCACCAATTTTTACTGCCCATTTCTCACAAGCTCTGAAACCAGGTGTCGTTTTACGTGTATCAAGTATTTTAGTTTTTGTTCCTTCTAAAAGACGAACGTATTCTTTCGTTTTAGTCGCGATTGCGGACATTCTTTGCATCGAATTCAAAACTACCCGTTCCGATTTCAAGATAGATTGTGAACTTCCGGAAACATGAAAAATAATATCGCCTTTTCTTACTGGTGTTCCGTCCTGAATAAAAGTTTCTATTTGTAAATTTGGATCTACATACTGAAAAACCATTTTGGCAAAAGCCACACCGGCAACAATACCATCCTCTTTTACAAGTAATTTCGCTTTTCCGGTTGCTGTTGCAGGAATACATGCTAATGAACTGTAATCCCCCGGACCAACATCTTCTCTAATTGCGTTTTCAATTAAAATATTTAATTCATTTTCGAACTGTGCTTCGCTAATCATTTTTATAGGACATTTATGGAATGCTAAAGTAATATTTATTTTGTGGATTTGAAAATATGTGCACTCGGTTCTTTACAAAACAAGTAAATGAATCCATTTTTAATAAAGAACTACAAAGAAGAAAAAAAAAGAAATTGTGATTCAATATTCTAATAGTAAGCCCAAGACTCTCGATAATGTCAGAACAAGAAATCGCTTACTAAGTAAGTACATCAGAAAAAAGTGCTGCATTACTCTCTTTTTAGAGAGTAAAGCGCTAAAAATCAATACTTTTATTTAGTACGGTATTATTAAAAATCCTATATTTGATTTCATTAACCACAAAAACACTGTTTATGAAATCTTTTTTAAGCTTACTTTTTGTATCCTCACTGTTATTGACTTCTTGCAAAAAAGAACTCGAACCACAACAAAGCACTACGCCAACAAACGTAGTTCCTTTTACTGAAGTTGGAAAACAGATGCGGAATGAAGCTGCAATTTCCTCTCAAGCACAACAAGTCCCTACTACGGCTACTCAGAACAAGGCTTTGACAACACCAGCCCCTATCGCTAAAGGAATGAATCCTGTGCACGGTCAGCCCGGCCATCGTTGCGACATCCCTGTTGGCGCCCCTTTAAATTCTCCGGTCTCCACAGCTAAAAACACACCCGTAATTCAGCAACAAAACCAAGGAGTCCCCACTGCGGTCACTTCTACTCCAACAGCAACAACACCCACTCCTGAAGGAATGAACCCTCCACACGGTCAAACAAATCACCGATGTGATATTGCCGTTGGTGCTCCATTGCCTAAGTCGTAAATTTGCGCTAATGCATCTTTATATACGAGAACTGGCACGAATTTTTGCGAAAATTAAAATTATGGCTACAGAAACAAAATACTATGCAAAAGCTGAAATGCTAATTAGAAACCCCATTGAAAGCGTCTTTGAGGCCTTTATAAACCCAGAAATTACGACAAAATTTTGGTTTACTAAGAGCTCCGGAAAACTTGAAGAAGGAAAACAAACGGAATGGACTTGGGAAATGTACAATCATTCTGTTTCGGTTAGGACAAAAATAATAGAGCAGAATAAAAAAATTACAATTGAATGGGGAAACCATGATGACGTTTCTACCGTGGAATGGACATTTAGATATTTAGGGGAAGCCGAAACTTTTGTAAGTATTATTAATAGTGGATTTCAGGGAGAAACAGAAAAACTTATCTCACAAGTACGGGATTCAACAGAAGGATTTGCATTAGTTTTAGCAGGATTAAAAGCTTATTTGGAATACAATATCCAGCTAAATTTAGTTTCAGACAGATTTCCTAAGGAAGTAAATGAATAAATCATAAACATTGCACGGACGGACAAATACTACTGCCACCTTCCTGAAAAACATAAAAAAGCTTATCAAACATTCCCACAAACAACTATTGCGCAGCTCAAAAACATACCTGATTTACAATTAATTAACAAAACATTTTTGCTGAAATTACACAGATACTTCTTTCCCGATTTTGTACTTTTAACTCCCAAATTAATACTTCAGTTCAAACGAAGTAATCATCCTATTTTCCCCTACTTTCTAATTTTATGTTCAAAATATAAAAGCTTTTTTATGGAAAATAAAAAAATAATTACCCAAAAAATCACTCCTTGTTTATGGTTTAATAACAATGCGCAAGAAGCTGTGTCTTTCTATACTTCTATTTTTAAAAACTCCAAAATTGGAAAAACAACTCATTACGGTAAAAATGCACCCTTGCCGGAAGGAACGGTTTTAACAGTTTCATTTCAACTGAACGGAGAAGATTTTTTGGCTTTGAATGGTGGGCCCGTATTTACCTTTTCGGAAGCCATTTCATTCATTGTAAACTGCGAAAACCAATCCGAAATCGATACGTTTTGGGAAAAACTTTCTGAAGGTGGGCAAATTCAACAATGCGGATGGTTAAAGGATAAGTTTGGTCTCTCTTGGCAAATTGTCCCAGTAGTATTAGCTGAAATGATGCAAAGCAACGATATTGAAAAATCAAACAGGGTAATGCAGGCAATAATGCAAATGGTAAAAATTGATATTGAAAAGTTAGAAAAAGCTTATCAAAGTTAAAATTAGTGCACCTGATAAAAAGAGCAATCAAATAAAATTATTTAATTAAAAAACAAATAAAAATGGCACGAGTAAGCACCTACCTTAACTTTCCTCGCAATACAGAGGATGCATTTAATTTTTATAAATCCGTATTCGGAGGAGAATTTAGCGCAGGGGGAATAACCCGGTTCAGTGACATTCCACCAGCAGAAGGAATGCCACCAATTGATGAAAACGATAAAAATCTAATCATGCATATTGAATTACCAATCATCGGCGGACATTTTTTAATGGGAACTGACGCTCCTGAATCAATGGGGTTTAAAGTTAACTTTGGCAACAATATTTTTATCAATCTGGAACCGGACACGAGAGCCGAAACAAAAAAAATATTTGACTTACTGTCAAGTGGAGGAACAATAACAATGGAACTTCAGATAATGTTTTGGGGAGCCTATTATGGAAGTTGCACCGATAAATTTGGTATTCAATGGATGTTTAACTGTGTTGAAAAAGCAGAATAAATTGTTTATGGATAATGAAATTAAATCACTGATAACAGTTGAAACTATTATCAATGCACCAATTGATGCGGTTTGGAAAAAGTGGACAAACCCAGACGACATCGTTAAATGGAACAATGCCTCTGATGACTGGCACACAACCAGAGCTGACAATGATTTAACAATTGGAGGTAAATTTGCTGCAAGAATGGAAGCGAAGGATGGCAGTATGGGCTTTGATTTTAGTGGTCGATATGACACTATAAAACAGAACGAACTTATTGAATATACTCTTGATGACACACGAAAAGTAAAAATTTGCTTTTCCAATGATAGCAATAAGACAAAAATTATTGAAGTTTTTGAAGCTGAAAATGAAAACCCAATCGAGATGCAACAGTCCGGTTGGCAATTGATATTAAATAACTTCAAAAAATATGCTGAATCTAAATTGTAAAAAAACAAAACCTAGCCAAAAAGAACTACTTATGGTTGTTTAATGTTAATCAAATACGATATCAATTTTCTATATTTGCGCCTCTGAAATTTCATAAAATGAACATCAAACTTATTGCAATTGGGAAAACTGATAACAAAGCATTACAATCTTTGATAGACGATTACACCAAGCGTCTGTCTTTTTATATCAAGTTCGATTTGGACATAATTGCTGATATCAAGAACGTCAAAAACTTATCTGAAAGTCAGCAAAAAGAGAAAGAAGGCGAATTAATTTTAGCGAAAATAATGCCGACAGATCAACTTATTTTATTAGATGAAAATGGAAAAAATTTTTCCAGCGTTGGTTTTTCGAACGAATTGCAAAAGAAAATGAACTCAGGTGTTAAAACTTTAGTTTTCGTAATTGGCGGCCCGTATGGCTTTTCGGAAACGGTTTATGTCAAAGCACAGGGAAAAATCTCGCTTTCCCTAATGACTTTTTCGCACCAGATGGTGCGGTTATTTTTTATCGAACAATTGTATCGTGGGTTTACAATTTTGAGAAATGAACCCTATCATCACCAATAAAGTTAAGTTTAAAAATAACTGCTTTACACTTCGTTTTCTACAGTATGCATAGACACTTCATTCTATCTTAAACTCTGGATCTTAAAACACTAGCTTAAACTCACAAACAACATATAAATAACTAAAAATCAATTTTTTAACTTATATTTATAGATTTTTTGATTTTAAAAATTTAATTTTATAGTTCACTAAAGCCCTTCTAAAAATCTCATTAAATATAAAATCGTTACGAGATTACATCACTTTTTAATAGTATTGTTTCAATTTTTTAACCTTTAAATATTTTATTATGAAATATTCTATTCGCTTTTTAGCTATTTTTATCATTTTGTCAGGTTTAGTTTCATGCGATGATGATGACCCTGCTCCAACACCACTTATAGTAACTTTTAATGCTACATTAAACGGTGCAAAGGAAGTACCTTCCAATAATTCAACAGCAACGGGAACTGCGGTGCTTTACTATAACAAAACTACAAAAGTAATGTCCTTAACAGTAACATATAGTGGCTTAACAGTCACTGATGCACATATTCATATAGGAGCTGTAACCGTTGACGGACCAATTGTCTTTCCTCTCACTGCTTCAACCTCTCCAATAACCTATACAAGTCCTGCTTTAACTGCATCTCAGCAAGCAGATCTTCTTGCCAATCTTTATTATGTAAACTTGCATAGTACAGCATTCCCAGGTGGAGAAATTAGAGGCCAACTTATTACAACAAATCCAGGAGGATCTGGTGGCGGCGGTGGCGGCGGAGGCGGCTATTAAACCCCAATTTTAGATCTTATAAAACTAAAGGCTTTCTTTTCACAAGGAAAGCTTTTAGTATTTAAACATAACATCTCAAACAATAAAATCGATAAAAACACGAACTACTTGATTATTTACTATTTTTTGAAGGTCTAAATACTATTATTTTCCTGTTAGTAAACAAACTCCTGATCAAAAACTATTAATTCAGGTTTTGGTTTCGAAAATTTTATACTATTTATCAAAATTTTATTTTGAATATAAGTTCCAAAAGACATTTCTTTTTCGAAACAAAAAACAAACTTATTCAATGTATCTATTGGTAAAGTATTGAAATAAGTCTGTAACTGTTCTTTTTTCACCCTAACATTATCTACTAAAATTTCGTTGTTTTTGGTAAAAAACACAACTTTTCCTGATCTTGGTTTTTCCAAGCTGTAAAAGACATTAGTAAAAGCAATAAAGGCTAAGTTTTTACCAACAGTATCAGCATACGAATAATAATTTTCAGCCTTTTCATTCTTATGTGCTTTTTCTTCGCGCTTTTTATGTTGCAGTTTCATGATCTCAGGAATCGCGATTCGCAAAGGCAAACGTTTGTCTATATTCAAAATCCAGTTAGTGGAAATAATACTATTTTTCCTGTTTACTTCTGCCAAAGTATCGTTTCCATTTACTCTAAAAAAAATATAAACTGGTGAAAGATCATCGACCTCTTTTACAATAGTCGTATTGCCTTTTGGCAATAATATATCCTCCTTATTACTACAGGAAAGAAAAATAAAAAGAGCAATCATACTAAAATATTTCATGCTTATAGATTGATTTCATTAAATAATGCTACGCATTCCATAGCTTCCTTTACATCATGAACACGAAGTATTTTTGCGCCTTTGGTCAATGCCAGGGTATTTAAAACCGTGGTTCCGTTTAACGCCTGTTCTGTTTTAATATTCAATGCTTTACAAATCATTGATTTTCTAGAAATCCCCACAAGAAGAGGGAGTTCAAGCATTTTAAATAATTCCATTTTTCGAAAAACCTCATAATTTTGCTCCATTGTTTTTGCAAAGCCAAAACCTGGATCAATAATTAAGTCATTAATTCCAAAACTTCTTGCTTTGGCAATTAATTCCGAAAAATAGAACAACATTTCTTTTACAATATCGTCATAATTCGTGAGCTTCTGCATCGTTTGAGGATTGCCTCTCATGTGCATCATGACATAAGGGACATTGTATTTTGCAATAATTTCGAACATTTTGTCATCCAGATTTCCAGCTGCAATATCATTAATAATAGCTGCACCGTTTTCGATACTCGCTTTCGCTACTTCACTTCTAAAAGTGTCAATTGAGATAATCGTTTCCGGAAAATGTTTTAGAATCAAATTAGCAACTGGAACAATTCTCGAAATTTCCTCCTGCTCAGAAACAAACTCGGCATTAGGTTTACTGGAATACGCACCTATATCAATGAAAGTCGCGCCATCATTTAGCATTTTTCCAACTTGAGAAAGTATTTCTATTTCATTTTTATACTTACCGCCATCAAAAAAAGAGTTTGGTGTTACATTCAAAATCCCCATTACTTTGGGAGTTGATAAGTCTATAAGTACCCCGTTACAGTTAATAGTCATTATTTTTTTAGTTTTCAGTTGCAATTTTCAGTTTAAAACTTTTCATTAAACATTATTTATCGTTCAATCTTCATTCAAAAAAAATATGCTATTTTTGAAGAAATTTTAGACAAATATACATCAATAATGAAGAATACTTCAAAGGAATATGATACTGTGATTGCGATTTGTCGATCGCTTTTTACTAATAAAATGAAAGATTATGGATGCGCATGGCGCATTTTAAGATTGCCTTCATTGACAGACCAAATCTATATTAAAGCCCAAAGAATAAGAAGTCTTCAAGAAAACGAAGTACGTAAAATTGATGAAGATGAAACCGGTGAATTCATCGGAATTATCAATTATTCTATAATGGCTTTAATTCAGTTGGAATTAGGCGTTGCAGATCAACCTGATTTAGATGTCGAAAAAGCAACCGAATTATACGATGCAAAAGTTGCAGTAACCAAAGCGTTAATGGAAGACAAAAATCATGATTATGGTGAAGCATGGCGTGATATGCGTGTTAGCTCTTTAACAGATTTAATTTTACAAAAACTGCTTCGTGTAAAACAAATTGAAGATAATAAAGGAAAAACTTTAGTTTCTGAAGGTATTGACGCCAATTATCAGGATATCATTAATTATTCCGTTTTTGCATTGATTTTAATGGGATTTGGAAAAGAAAAATAAAAATATGAAAAATATAATTACTCAATTCTCTCGCATATTTGTGGGGATACTTTTTATCATTTCTGGATTAATCAAACTGAATGACCCAATTGGGTTTTCATACAAATTGGCGGAATATTTTAGTGAGCCGGTTTTCAACATGCCTTTTTTAGTTCCATTTGCATTAGGAATTGCTTTATTTTTAGTCATTCTTGAAGTGATTTTAGGCATTATGTTACTCATTGGTTACAAACCAAAATTCACGATTTGGAGTTTACTTGTTTTGATTGTATTATTTACTTTCCTGACCTTCTATTCTGCATATTACAATGTGGTGAAAGATTGCGGTTGCTTTGGAGACGCTTTGAAACTTACACCATGGCAGTCTTTCAGTAAAGACATTGTTTTGTTATTCTTTATTCTAATATTGTTTTTTAACAGAAAGCTGGTTCAACCGTTGTTCAGCAATGGTGTTCAAAACATAATTATTTATGCTAGTGTAATTTTGTGTTCGTTTATGGGAATTTGGGTCTTAAATCATTTACCTTTAATCGATTTTAGACCATTTAAGGTTGGAAATAATATCCAAAAAGGAATGAGAATCCCTGATAATGCCCCAAAAAGTGTGGTAGAAATGATTTTCATATACAAAGTAAATGGTGTCGATAAGGAATTTACCGAGAAGGACTTGATGGCTCTTCCAGAAGGAGCAATTTTTGTAGATAGAAAAGACAAAGTAATTACAGAAGGCTATATCCCTCCTATCCACGATTTTACTATGGAAAAAGACGGGTCCGACTATAAAGAAGAGTTGTTGGAAGAACCAAAATTGGTTATGATTGTAGCTTATGATTTGGTGAATGCAGATCAAAGTGGCTTAGCCAAAACGGAAAAATTAAATACTGAAGCTAAAGCAAAAGGCTATAAAGTAATCGGCATGACCGCTTCTTCACCGAAAGAAATCGAGAAATCAAAAAAACAATTCGGAATGACATTCGATTTTTATTTTTGTGATGCTATCACTTTAAAAACAATTGAAAGAGCCAACCCAAGTATTGTGATTCTTGAAAAAGGAACTATAAAACAAAAAGTCCATTACAATGATCTTGCAGATTTGAAGTTGTAAAAAAGTTGAAGCTAAAGGTTTAAAGTTACAAACATGTAATTTTAAACCTTTATAAATTTTAGGCAGGAACATTTTACGACCTTTCCCTCTCGATTTAGACTGCCGACAACTATATTTACTAGTGCATTTTTAGCGAAATAGGATTAATAAAGTGATAAATCAGTTTGTTTTAAAAGCTCAAATTTCAATTTAATTAAACAAACATTCCATTTAACACTTAACTATTACGATTTCACTACTTTTAACATTACAAAAAAAACATTTTTTGTGACATAATAGCTGAGAATTCAAAATTCTCTAATCTATATTCCCCAATCAAATTGTTTGTTTAACTTTGTTGCTAAATTTTAAAAGATGGAAAAAATATTCGCTTTATTCGTTGCTTTCATTACCTTTTCTTGTACCAATGCTCAAAAAACGGAATTTTCAAAAGAAGCGTTATCAGAAACATTATTATCCGACAATGGAAGCCAAATTGCTTTTAAGAATATTTTAAAAAAGCACAAAGGAAAAACGTTAGTGATAGAAGTATGGGCCTCTTGGTGTGGCGATTGTGTAAAAGCAATGCCAAAAATCAAAGAAGTACAAGCGAATAATCCAGATGTGGCTTATGTATTCATTTCTATGGACAAAACAGCCGATAAATGGAAACTTGGTATTGAAAAACACAAAATCAAAGGCGAACATTTTATGGCAAATGATCAGATGAAAGGTGTTTTTGCAAAAGCGATTGACCTGGATTGGATTCCAAGGTATATCATTATTGACAAAACTGGCAAAATTGTTTTATATCGTGCAATAGAAACTGATTTTGACCTCATAAATGAAACTTTAAAAAAAAGTAAACAATAGCACTATATAACTTCTAAACAAACTATCTAACTAAAATAAAAACAAGAAAATGAGAAAGAAAATTGTAGCAGGAAACTGGAAAATGCATAAAAACGCAGAACAAACTGAAGATTTATTAAACGAATTAATAGCAAAAATACCAACTGAAACTAAAGCACAAGTAATTGTTGCTCCAACTTTTGTTAACTTGGCTTCTGCTGTTGATCATTTAGAATTTACCAGTATTGATGTAGCGGCTCAAAATGTACATCAGGCAGAAAGTGGGGCTTTTACAGGTGAAATTTCTGCTGATATGCTTAAAAGTGTTGGCGTGAATACTGTAATTCTTGGGCATTCAGAGCGTAGAGCGATTTTTAATGAAACAGATGCTTTAATTGCGAGTAAAGTTGATACTGCTTTGGAACATGACATGACTGTTATTTTCTGTTTTGGTGAAGAACTAAAAGACCGTCAATCTAAAAATCACTTCAATGTTGTTGAAAATCAATTGCGTGATGGTTTATTTCATATTGAAGCTAAGGACTGGGTAAATATTGTTTTAGCATATGAGCCAGTTTGGGCAATAGGAACTGGAGAAACAGCTTCTCCTGAACAAGCACAGGAAATGCATGAATTCATTAGAGAAACAGTACGTAAAGCTTTTGGAAGTGACATAGCTGAAGATGTTTCAATTCTTTACGGAGGAAGTGTAAAACCAGAAAATGCAAAAGAAATTTTCTCTAAACCAGATGTGGACGGAGGTCTTATTGGTGGAGCGGCGTTAAAAGCAGATGATTTCGTAGCCATTGTGAATGCTATATAATTTTACTACCCTAAATTAGAAAGAAGGTTTGATATTTTTATCAGGCCTTTTTTTTGTTTTAATTCTTCAATAAAAAGAGATAATACTACCTTTGCAAAAAAAATTAAACATGTCAAACATTTATATCGGATATCATTTTACCATAGAACCAAAAGAATTAGGTTCAGAAATATTAATTGCCCAGTTAGGAGAAAAAGCATTTGAAAGTTTTACAGAAACCGAAACGGGTATTTCTGCCTTTGTACAAAAGGATTTATGGGATGAAATGATTCTTGATGATATTCAAATTTTACAATCAGAAGAATTCAAAATTGACTACACTTTCGAAGAAATAGAGCAAGTGAACTGGAATGAAGAATGGGAAAAGAATTTCGAACCAATTGATGTCGATGGCAACTGCCACGTACGAGCTCCTTTCCATCCAAAAACGGATGCTGAATTTGATATTATAATTGAGCCAAAAATGAGTTTTGGAACAGGTCATCACGAGACTACACATATGATGATTCAACATTTATTAGAAATAGATGTTATGGGATTAAAAACACTTGATATGGGTTGTGGAACAGCAATTTTAGCAATTCTTGCTGAAATGAAAGGTGCCCAACCTATCGATGCAATTGATATTGATAATTGGTGCTATTTGAATTCTATCGAAAATGCTGAACGCAATAATTGTGAACATATTACAGTTTATGAAGGTGATGCTGCTTTGTTAAAAGACAAACGATATGATTTAATAATCGCTAACATCAATAGAAATATTTTGTTGAACGACATGCAAAGTTATGTAGATTGCTTAAATCCAAAAGGAACCTTACTTTTAAGCGGTTTCTATGAAGAAGACATCCCTTTTATTGATGCTTCTTGCACTGAGAAAGGTTTAACTTATGTTAAAAAGTTCCAAAAAAATAATTGGGTTTCTCTAAAATACGTAAATTAGTATAATATTATTTTATTATAATACAAGTACAAAAAAATCTAGAAAATGAGTACTAAAGAAAAAGTAAGAGAGAGAGTCAGTGTAAAAGAAATTGTATCAATAGATAACGAAATTGTTGTCTATAATGACGATGTTAATACTTTTGACCATGTCATAGAAACTTTAATACGTGTTTGTAACCACACGCCTGAGCAAGCGGAACAATGCTCGTTGATTGTACATTACAACGGAAAATGTACTGTAAAAACAGGTCCTTATGACAAGCTAAAAGCTCAGTGTACCCAGTTATTGGAAGCTGGATTAAGTGCTGAAATTATATAGCCGTATTTAAATTTCAGAGCCTCGTGTAGAATTATTACAAATAATTCAAAAAATATATACTTTTATTATATATTTGAACAATACATTAGGCTTTTATGATAGAATACGGTAAAATTTTAGTTTTTGTAATGCCCATTTTTTTACTATTAATTATAATAGAAAAAATATATGGTCATTATAAAGGAGAAAACACTTCTCCTAATATGGATTCCATTTCAAGCATAAGTTCAGGAATGGTCAACTCCGTTAAGGATGTTTTAGGACTTAGCATTACACTTATTTCCTATGAATGGATTGCTTCACAAATTGCAATTTTCCATTTAGAGCCTACTACCTTTGCCTACATCATTGGTTTCATAGCAATCGATTTTTATGGCTATTGGAGCCATCGCTTTTCGCATCAAATTAATTTTTTATGGAACAAACATGCTATTCATCACAGTAGTGAAGAATTTAATTTAGCTTGTGCATTGCGCCAACCCATATCCAGTTTTGTCAATTTATTTACTTTTTTACTAATTCCTGCCGCTCTTTTAGGAGTTCCCTCGAAAGTGATCGCAATTACACTTCCTATTCATTTATTTCTTCAGTTTTGGTATCATACCAGACATATTAAAAAAATTGGCTTTCTGGAGAATATTCTTGTCTCCCCATCTCATCATCGGGTGCATCATGCAATCAATCCAGAATACATGGACAAAAACCATTCCCAGATATTTATAATTTGGGATAAATTATTCGGAACATTTCAAGAAGAGTTAGAAACTGTTCCGGCAGTTTTTGGAATCACCAGGCCAGCACAGACTTGGAATCCCATTCGTATCAATTTTCAACATCTTTTGCTAATGATAAAAGACGCCTGGCGCGCTGAAAATTGGAAAGATAAAATTGCCATTTGGTTTAAACCGACAGGCTGGCGCCCGGAAAATTTTGAAGAAAAATATCCAGTTCATAAGATACAGGATGTTTATGCATTTGAAAAATACGGCACTCAATACTCGAAAAAACTAATGATTTGGTCGATTACTCAGGCTGTCGTTACCTTATTACTTATCAGCTACTTATATAATTCTATTGCTATAATAGGTTTACCCAATGTATTTATATATGGAGCGTTCATTTTTGTAACAGTCTATAGCTACACCGAATTAATGGATGCCCGTAAAACTTCAATCTTTTGGGAAATCCTCCGATTTACTTTCGGGATAGCCATAATAGCTTATTTTGGAGACTGGTTTTCAATGAATCAGCTTTTTCCTTATGCAAATTATATCATTATTGGATATCTTACGTTATCCTTAATAGCCACAGTCTATTTTGTAAGTGTTAATTTTGAAAAGGAAAAAGTGGTGTTAGCATAAACCTAAAAATAATTCATGAAAAGTACCTTATCATTCAAAGCCTATATTGGAATTAGCTTCATTTATCTTTTATTAATTATTTTGGGAAAGGAAGACATTGCCTGGTTCTTAAAACCCTTTTTGATTCCTTTTCTTATATTGGCGGTTTATTTTTGTGGAGATTTTCCATCAAAAAGATTTCTTTCAATAGCCTTGACTTTTTCTTGGATGGGAGATGTCGTATTACTTTTTGCTGATAAAGCAGAACTCTACTTTATTATTGGACTGGTAGCATTTCTGATTTCTCATATTACTTATGTAATTTTGTTCAGTAAACAATTAAGAATAAACTCTTCCAGAAACAATGCCGTCTTCTGGACTGGTATTACGACGATAATTGTCTATTTAGTAGTTATGTTTTTACTATTATTACCCACTTTAGGCGATTTAAAAATTCCGGTTTTAGTATATGCTATAGTACTATCAACAATGCTTTTATTTGCATTTAAAGGATATCTAAGATGGAGTAAACCTGCTGGGACTTATATAGTATCAGGTGCTTTTATTTTCGTAATATCAGACAGTATTCTGGCATTCAATAAATTTTACGAACCGATTATGTTTAGTTCCTTTCTTATTATGATAACATACCTAATCGCACAATACTTAATTGTAGTTGGTATTTTGAAATTAAACAGAAAAAAATAGCTTTCCCTTTCTTAGAAATGCTATTTAAAATCTTAATTAAGGTGAAATTAATGAGGTAATTTATCCTTTACCACCCCATAGATAAAGGTACCTAACAAAGCCCCCAAAAGCACCAAGAGCACACTCCAGAAACCAGCGCCGAGTAATATAAATATCGGGCCCGGGCAAGAACCCACAAGGGCCCAACCTAATCCAAAAAATAATCCGCCAATCCAATAACGAGCAGAACCTTTTTCTTTATCGAGAATTTCTATTGGTTGTCCTTTTATATCCTTCAATTTATTTCTTTTAATAATTTGAATACCAGTAACCCCTGTCAAAATAGCAACAGAAATAATTCCGTACATGTGAAATGACTGAAATTGAAACATTTCATAAATACGATACCATGAAACTGCTTCTGATTTAGTTAGTACAATTCCGAAAACAAATCCAACGATTAAATATTTTAATACATTCATAACTTAAAAAATTAACGGTAATAAAAAATGAGCCATAATTAATCCTCCAACAAAAAATCCGATAACGGCTTTTAGCGATGGGAGTTGTAGATTACTTAAGCCAGAAATAGCATGTCCTGAAGTACAGCCACCAGCATAGCGTGAACCAAAACCTATTAGAATCCCTCCTATAACCAGAATAAAAATACTTTTGGGCGATTGCCAAATTTGTGTACCGAAAAGTGTATCTGGCATTAGCTTTCCGTTCGGAGTGTCAATGCCCAGTTGCGCCAACTGTGCAACGGTTTTTGGATTAATAGTAACGTTTGAAACATCACTCATGAAATGAACAGCTACAAAACCACCCAACATTGCACCTATTACAACCAATAAATTCCAACGTTGTGCTTTCCAATCGAAATCAAAAAAAGCTACTCTACTCCCTATTCCGGTCATAGAACACAATGAACGCAAATTAGAAGACATGCCAAAAGTCTTTCCAAAATAGATTAAACAAAGCATAATCATGCCTATCAAAAATCCGGAAACATACCAAGGCCAAGTCTGAAAAATTAAATTCATAATCTATTTCTTTTTTGTAAAAATAAGGATTCTATCTTTTAAAAAATGTACAATTAAGGCACAATTGTTGTTCGAAGAAACAAAACCGTTTAAAGTTCTGATTATATTTGTATTTTTAAAGTGGGTTTGCAACAAAATAGTGTTGAAAATAATGTCCCGAAATTAATTTTATAATCTAAACAATGCTTGCTGCAAGGGAGTAAAAACCATAAATCATGAAAAAAACAGTTCTTTTTATTACTTTACTAATAGTCACTGCTTCTTGTGTAAGCACCAAATCTACTTTGAAAAATGTAGACAACAATGCGCCTAATCTTAGAATTACAGATCAAAATACTTTTGTAATCACAGAATACAGTAAAGACAAAAAATATGGGTACGACCAAGATTATCCCATCAATATATTTTATAGAAATACGACAAACGAGACGATTAATCAGGAGCGCTTTTTAAATGCATTGGCCGGACCTAAAGGTGAAAAAATTACCTATACAAAATTAGAAAGTTGCTGTCCATTTCCAACAAAAAACACCGCTTTGGGCGCAGGTTTTCTAGATGTATATGAGGTAAAGTGGGAAGGTCAAAAAAAAACAGTAAAACTCTATTTAAATATTTACGAAAAAGGAATTTTAATGGTACCTGTTGGTCTTACCTTAAAAAAGAATTAAATAAATACCCGACTGCCCTCTTTTCTCTTTTGAAAAATGTTGTTTTTATTGGAGCTCAGTAAATTTTTATTTGCAACAGACAGCACGAAATCGCTTCAAAAAAATACTAAATCATAATTTCTAATTACCTTTGCACTTTCAAAAAAAAACATATTTATGAAAATACAACATATTCCACAAATCAAACATACTGAAAGTGGTAACTTCTTTCTGCTTGCAGGTCCTTGTGCCATTGAAGGAGAAGAAATGGCCATGCGAATTGCCGAAAAACTAGTTGGAATCACAGACAATCTAGAAATTCCATTTGTATTTAAAGGGTCCTTTAAGAAAGCTAATCGTTCTAGAATTGACAGTTTTTCAGGAATCGGAGACGAAAAAGCATTGAAAATCCTTAGAAAAGTTTCAGAGACTTTTGGCGTTCCCACTGTAACTGACATTCATACCAATGAAGATGCCGAAATGGCTGCTCAATATGTTGATGTGCTTCAGATCCCCGCTTTTCTAGTTCGTCAAACTGATTTAGTTGTGGCCGCTGCCAATACTGGAAAAGTCGTAAACTTAAAAAAAGGACAATTCATGAGTCCGGAAAGCATGAAGCATGCCGTCCAAAAAGTATTGGATTGCAATAATCAGAACGTTATGGTTACAGATCGCGGAACGATGTTTGGCTACCAAGACATGATTGTAGATTTTAGAGGAATTCCTACAATGCAACAGTATGCGACTACTGTTCTTGACGTTACACATTCGCTACAACAACCCAATCAAACGGCTGGAGTAACTGGTGGAAGACCGGATATGATAGAAACTATTGCCAAAGCCGGAATCGCAGTGGGCGTAGATGGAATCTTTATCGAAACTCATTTTGATCCTGCTAATGCAAAAAGTGACGGGGCAAACATGTTACATTTAGACTATTTTGAAGGTTTGATGACAAAATTAGTTGCTATAAGAAAAACTATAAATCAATTTTAAAATTAATAAAAACTGTATTATCCTTGAGATCAAATAATATAGAAGGAGGCTGTCTAAAGTTAGTCTCCTTTTGTTTGACCATATGAAATACGCTTACTTTAATTCCAAATTAATTAGTCCATTGCTTTTATTATACTAATTATTAGCTAAATTTGAAATTATTATATTCTTCCAGAATAGCATAATCAAAACACTCGTAAAATTTGTATTTGTCTAAAATCTGGATAACAAATAACTTTTAAACTCAATGACTATAAAAAAAAGAAATCCTGACTCAGATGGGATATATCATTTCGATAATTTTTTTAATATCTCAGCTGATTTTATTTGTATTGCAGGATTTGATGGCTACTTCAAGAGAATAAATCCTGCTGTTTCAAAATTATTAGGTTATTCAGACGAGGAATTATATGCTAAGCCCATCAGTAGCTTTGTTTACGCACCTGACGTTAAAATTACTATTGAAACAAGAGAACAAGTATACAAGAATAAGCCACTTTTAAATTTCGAAAATCGGTATTTAACTAAAAGCGGTAAAATTGTATGGCTGTCCTGGACATCAATGCCAGTGGAAAATGAAAAATTAGTTTATGCAATTGCTAAAAACATTACGCATAAAAAAAAAATCGAAGAGGAACGAAACCTGCTTATTGCCAATTTAACAAAAATTAATAAAGACCTCAAGCATTTGTCCTATACTACTTCACATGACTTAAAATCTCCCGTGAATAATTTATTATCCGTGTTCAGTTTAATTGATGTTTCAAAAATCAATGATGCGGAAACGCTTGAATTTATAGCTATACTTAAATCAACAACAGAAAGCTTAGGGCTTACTTTAAAAAACGCTGTAGATGAATTAATTCAAAAAGATGAGTTAAATGCTCCAATTGAAGAATTAAGCTTAAATGATTCGTTAAACGAAGTGCTGCTTTCTATAAATTCTTTAATAGAAAGCTCTAAAATCAACGTTGCTATTAATTTCTCTGAGCTTACTAGCGTAAATTTCAATAAAGAATATCTTAAAAGTATATTTCTTAATTTATTAACTAATTCTATTAAATATTCTAAACCTGACACCTTACCATCTGTTTCTATATATTCTCAAAAAGTTAAAGGAATAAGTCAGTTAATTTATTCTGATAATGGACTTGGTTTTGACATGGAAAAAGTTAAAGATAAAATTTTCGGATTGCACCAAAAATTTCACAATCACATTGACAGTAATGGAATAGGTCTTTACTTAATTTATAATCATATTACCAATTTAGGCGGTCGTATTGAAGTGGAAAGCAAAATTAATGAAGGTGTAAAATTCACGATTTCTTTTAAAAATTGAGAATTTCACACCTTCTATTTGTGCTAATTTTTAGGACAATGATTTAATCTTAAAGCTTCTTCTTTCCCAGACAATCCAAGCATTTCGCCCGCTACTTCTCGCAAAGAACACTTAATCAAACCACAAAAAAGCATCCTAAACAAATGATCTTGACATTTGAAATCTTTTACATCTATCCGAATCATGCTTTTTAACCGTCTGTTTAATCATCGAATCGTCTATTAAAGAAATCAGTTGTCCGAAAACAGATTTAGTCGAAAACACCTGTTTTTGTTCATCGTTATTTTAAATTTGCAAAACTAAAATTACGATTTTTCAAAAGAAGCCATTTAATTGGCTTCCTTTTTATCGGACAACAATGACTAAATACATAGTGATTCCATTTCTTTTATAATAAAAAACCCTTCGATATAAATACCGAAGGGTCATCACTAAATAAACAAACCAAATTTATTTAATCAACTCCAAACTAACTTTCTTCTCTGTGTTTGAATCTGTGCCAACAAAAATTTGAAAAGCACCAGGCTCAGCAATAAATTGTAAATCAGAATTATAAAACTTCAATTCTTCTATGGAAATTTCAAAAGTTACTATTTTCTTTTCTCCTTTTGCAATAGCAATTTTTTGGAATCCTTTCAATTCTTTTAAAGGTCTTGTAACGGAACCTACTAAATCTCTTATATATAATTGAACTACTTCTTTACCATCAAAATTTCCTGTATTTGTAACATCAACGGTAACGCTTACTTTTTCGTTGAAATTCATTTTATCTGATGAAATTTTTAAGTTCGAATAATCAAAAGTGGTGTAACTCAAACCAAAACCAAAAGGAAATAAAGGCTCATTTCTTTCGTCTATATAATTTGATCTAAATTTTTCAAATTTTCCTTCTTTATTTGCAAGAGGTCTTCCTGTATTTTTTTGATTGTAATAAATAGGCACCTGCCCAACACTTCTAGGGAAAGTTGCTGTTAATTTTCCAGAAGGGTTTTCATTTCCAAACAAAACATCAGCAATGGCATATCCTGCTTCACTTCCTGCAAACCAAGCATTTAGAATAGCCGGAACTTTTTCATTTTCCTGAACTAAAACCAATGGACGACCTGTAAACAAAACCAACACGACTGGTTTTCCTGTTTTAAGTAATTCCTTCAACAAGTCTTTTTGAGCCTGTGGAATCTCTAAGTTAGTTCTGCTACTGCTTTCTCCACTCATTTCAGCCGATTCACCAAGAGCGGCAATAATTACATCCGATTGGCTGGCTATTTTCAAAGCTTCTGATAGTAATTCTTCCTTGGTTCTATTATCGCGGTGTAAGGTTTTACCAAACATAGTAGCTTTATCTTCGAAAGCTGCATCATAATCTAAATTGCTTCCTTTGGCGTAAAGCACTTTAGTTGAATTCCCTACTACTTCTTTAATTCCCGCTACCAGCGAAATAGATTTCTCCATATTCGAAGCCACACTCCAGGTGCCCGCCATGTTTTCTTTGGCATCCGCTAAAGGCCCAATTAAAGCAACAGTACCTGATTTTTTCAAAGGAAGCAGTTGGTTTTGATTCTTAAGCAAAACTAAAGATTGAGCAGCAATTTTTCTAGCCTCGCCTCTGTGAGCCGTGGTGAAAATTTCCGTTTTGGCCCTTTTCTCATCACAATACTTATATGGATCTTGAAATAAACCTAAATCATATTTGGCATTCAAAATAAGTCGAACAGCATTATCAATTTGTTCCATGCTTACTTTATTTTCATCTAAAGATTTCTTTAAAGTTGTAAGAAATCCTTCTCCTACCATATCCATTTCAATTCCGGCATTTAATGCCAAAGCAGATACCGTTTGCAAATCACCCATTCCATGATCTACCATTTCGTTTATACCTGTAAAATCGGTAACAACAAAACCTTTAAAACCCCACTGCTTTCTCAATACATCAGTCATTAACCATTTGTTTCCAGTTGCGGGAATTCCGTCAATTTCATTGAAAGATGCCATAACCGAACCAACCCCAGCATCAACAGCCGCTTTGTACGGAGGAAAATAATCATTGTACATTTTTATTCTGCTCATATCAACAGTGTTGTAATCACGTCCTGCTTCCGGTGCACCATATAATGCAAAATGTTTTACACACGATAAGATGGTATTATTTTTTGACAAATCATCTTGTTGATAGCCTTGAACCATTGCTTTTGCAATTTGGCTTCCCAAAAACGGATCCTCACCCGAACCTTCAGAAACCCTGCCCCAGCGTGGATCGCGAGAAATATCAACCATTGGAGAAAAAGTCCAGTTAATACCATCGGCACTGGCTTCTTGAGCCGCAATTTGTGCACTTCTTTCTATCAGCTTCATATCCCAGGTACAAGATAATCCAAGAGGAATTGGAAATGTAGTCTCATATCCATGAATAACATCCATCCCAAAAAGCAATGGAATTTTCAAGCGGCTTTTTTCCACTGCAATTTTTTGTACTTCTTTAATTTTCTGAACTGATTTTATATTAAATAAACCACCAACTTTACCTTCTTCAATATTTTTAGCCACATTAGAGCTGTTAGCAGCTCCAGTTGTTATATCTCCCGAGGTCGGTAAATTCAATTGACCTATTTTCTCCTCCAATGTCATTTTCGACATTAGTTCGGCTACAAATTCGGTTTTAGGTTTAATTTTAGCCGTCTTTTTAGCCTTTTTTTGGCTGTATCCAAAAAGTGAAAAGCATAGGAGTACTATAATTAGTTTAATTTTCATTTTTATCTGTTTTAATTTGTTTAAACATCCAATCATAAATTTCTTGGTTGTCATATACTTTTGACCAACTATCGTGACCTGCATCATCAAAGATGGTTAGTTGAACATTAGCATTACAGGTCTTCAATTTTTTATAAATAGCAATCGAATAATCTACGTTAACCACATCGTCTAGCAAACCATGAAAAATTCGAATTGGGATGTTCTTGATTTTACAGTCTTCTATCATCGGAACTCTATCAACAAATCCCGCAATAGGAACTACTGCCGCAACCATTTCAGGATGCGCGAATGCAAGATTCCAAGCGCCCCAACCTCCCATACTTAGACCCGTTAGGTAAATTCTGGTACTATCAATATTATTTTCTTTTCTAATTTTTAAAATCAAACGATACAGCACTTCTTCATCCCAATATTCATTTTCAGGACATTGCGGAGCCAGAATATAAGCATCAAGTTCGTGGCTTTTTAGATATTTAAAAGGGCCGTGTACTTTTACTTTTTCGATATCGGTTCCTTTTTCACCCGAACCATGAAGAAAAATAATCAATGGCTTTTTTTCTTTGGTATTAGCGGGAATGTGTAATGCATAACCCATTTCATGTTTTTTCACGATTTCGATTTTCATTTTTCCATTTACATCCGCTTGCGAAAAGGAATTCCATGTAACTAAAAAGGCAATAAGTATAATTTTATACTTCATAATTCCCTAAAAATTATATTTTCCTGAATGAAAACCAAGCTTTACTAAACCTTGTTTTACCTCTGGCGAATTCATAAATAATTTCCATAATAAGCCGCTACGATAATTTTCGATCATTGGTGCAATTGTGCCTTGATCGATAGCTAAATACCGTGGTGTTACCCAATTATAATGAGGAGAAAAAGCATCATAAGGTCCTGCAATTCCAACTAAGGAACTTCTTTTCTCATCATATAGATAATGTAGAAATTTCATACTTTCAACAGGTGTAAAGGGAAAAGAGGATAAAGCTGCCGTGGGCGAAATTACCCCTGTATCATTCAAAGGTTGATGAGCAGTATATCCTGTTGTGCCATCTGCATTTCTGGTATAACTTGCCGTAAGTCCCCAACATTTTTCAGAATAACCGTTCCATTTTTTTGGATTAGCAACACAATATAGATTAATGATTTTCGAATGATTTTGAGTTAATGCCCAGTAATCAGCATATTGATCTGTCAAGGTCGTAGGATCTAAACCTAAATATGAATATTGCGCCCAGAATAAAGGACCAACATTCCCTGTAGCTCCATTATAATTCAATACTACTGGAATACCGTATTGAGAACCACCATTTACAATTGCTCCGTTTCTTGCCCAAGCTTGATGATATGCTGCGGCCGAAATAGGATGTGTAGGCGAAGCCGCTCCCATTACATAAGTAATTAAACATTCGTTGTATCCTTCCAGTTTAAAATTCATTTCCCAACCGTAAGTAGGAGACCAATGCCAGTATAAAGCATTTTCGCCTTTGGTGTACCAGTCCCATTCTACACCTTTCCATAAACTATCGGCTTTAGCTGCAAGTGCTTGTTCTGCTGTAGTTCCATTTTTGAAATATTCCCTAACAGCTAACAAACCCTGACATAAGAAAGAGGTTTCCACTAAATCACCTCCATTATCTTTAGTTCCAAATGGAATTACTTTTCCTGTATTCCCATTTATCCAATGTGGCCAGGCACCGTGAAAACGTTCCGCATTTTCGAGAAAAGTTAAAGCAGTAGTAAGCCGTGAAACAGCCTCAGTTCTATTAACAAATCCACGTTCTACACCAACTACAATTGACATTAATCCAAAACCAGAGCCTCCGGTTGTAATAATATTCGCTTCAAAACTTGGATCATCAGTTAGATATCTTTCACGAGCTAATTTTGAATTGGTTTCTGCATAATCCCAAAAATATTTGATAGCATCTTTTTGAACTTGATCTAATGCTTCAGTATCTGTTAAAGCAGGAATTGGAGTGGTAGGAGTTGTTGGTAATGGAGTACCTCCACTCTTACCTTCTGGGGACGATGAAGAACAAGAGTTCAAAATAGTCAAAAAAATCAACAAGAATAGGTTACTTTTCATTTTAATAAAAATTGGATTAATAACTAAAAATACACACCTAGTTTTATATAAACTAGGTGTGCAATAGGCCTTTATCTGTTATCTTTTTCTAATTTATATAAAGCAACAACTTCATTATCAGAAAGGGCAGCGTTATAAATTCTAAACTCATCCATTAACCCTGTATAGTTCAACATCCAACCTTCTGGAGCATTCCAAGGCGCACCTAAATGTTGTTGAAATCCACCAATAATGAATTTTGAAACATTTGAATTAGCAAGTTCACCATAACCAACTCCACCAGCAAGGGGATCGCTTGCGTATCGCTTTGCTATTGAAGCAGGCAAATCAAGTTTTTGTCCATCAATATACATACTGTAAGTAGAACTAGCTCCACTATAGGTCCATACAAGATGTTTCCATGTTCCAAACATATTAGTTAAAACATTAGCTCCATTATGTTCTATAAACTGACCTGACCAGGCAATACTAGGCATTACATCTTTTTGAAGATGGTTTTTCATTAACATAGTTGTTGCTGGACCTGTTCCTTCAATCATTGAGAAAATATTTCCCCAAAAATCTGTTGTTTTTGGTAACATAAATAATGATTGCGCTCCTCCTGTATGTGGATTCGTATTGATCCACATAGAAACTGTAATGCTTTTTATATCTACCAAAGAACTAGCTACTGTACTATAAGCAATAAAAGAACTTGATGAACCTTTATAAGCTTCTCCTTTGATTCCAGTTCCGTATGTTACATTTGTTCCAACTCCTCCAGTTATTCCATTTTTTGAATCTGCAATATTCCCATCAAAACTCAATTTAGAAACTAAATTTGCAGCTGCTATATCATCCGAGTTTTCATAACCACCAATTGACTCATAAGGAATTGGACTGTTTACTTTATCTATACTATCCTCATTACAGCTTACAAAAAATTGAGAAGCCAGAACAGAAGCAAATAAGAAAATATATTTATTTTTTTTCATTTTTACTATTTTTAAAAATTAATAACCAAGATTCTGTGTCGACAATCCATTTGCTTGTGTAATGAATGATTGTGGCAATGGAAACACCTCATGCTTACCAGTAACAAACGTTTTTCCATCAATGGCAAAAGCTGCAGCGGCTTGACCTGTACGTACTAAATCAAAGAATCTATCATGCTCAAATGCCATTTCAACTCTTCTTTCTTTCCAGATTGCAGTTCTAACAGCTGCTTGAGAGACAGCAGTTGTATTCCCTAATCCAGCTCTTGACCTGATTTGGTTTAACAAAGGAATAGCATCCGAAGTTTGATTTAATTCATTTAATGCTTCAGCTTTCATTAGAATTACTTCAGCATATCTAATATATTTAATATTAACATCTGTTTCCCAGCCATCAGTGAAGGAAGAAGAATAGGCTTTATAATTGTATCTCGGATTTTCTACAGTTGTTGGTACTACTCTACCGTCGTATAAAGTGGTTCCTGCAAAAATGATGGTTGCATCTTTTCTTACATCACCTGCTTCATAAGCATTTACCAAACTTTGAGATGGTGTATTGAAACCCCATCCCCATCCACCTGCACCACGAGCACCTTGTGTAGCTGAATATCCTTGAATACCTTTTGCTGGAATTGAACCTGTTCCTTGAATTTCAAAAATAGATTCTGAATCATTTTCTCCAGCCAATCTAAACATAGAAGCATAATTTGAAACTATTGAATACCCTGTAATCAAATTACAATTGTCCACTACTTTCTGCCAATTCTCCTGGTATAAACTTACTTTAGCCAATAGTGCATAAGCAGCTCCTTTTGAAGCTCTTCCTTTTTCAGAAGCAGCATATTCTGATTTGTTTGGCAGTGCCGCAATAGCATCATTCAAATCACTTTCAATTAAAGCATATACTTCAGCACTTGTTTTGCGTGTTAATTGCATAATTCTGTCTTCATCCGAAGACGGATTTGGTAAATGATCTACAATTGGCACACCACCATAGGTTTTCACCAAAGTAAAATACATGAAAGCTCTTAAAAACTTAGCTTCGCCTAATAATCTAGCTCTTAAAGCAGCATTGGCCTGATCCAATTGTGGGATGATACTTAATGCTTGATTGCATCTGTTGATTCCTTCATAATTAGCCGCAAATATCTCGCTAGTTGATGGACTTGACGCATTATAAGTCAATGCATCCATTACATCTTTATCTGACCCTGTATCCCCTGGAGAGGAACCTTTATCAGCATCATCAGAGGCAATACTTGACAATCCAATCCAAGAAAATGAAGTCATATTCCAATCTAAAAATTTACTATAGATTGCTGTTACAAAAGTAGCTGCCCCTTCATCATTGTTGAACAATGCAATATCTTTCGTAGAAATAGATTCGGTTTGATCTACATCTAAATAATCGCTTGAACATCCTGAAACAAAGTATGCGGATAGCACAAACATTGATATATATATCTTTTTCATAATATTAAAATTTTAAATTAGCACCAATAACAAACGATCTTAATGTAGGGTAAGCATCTAACTCGATACCCTGAGTCCCGTAAGGATCGCCATTACCATTTAATTCAGGAGAAAAACCTGAGAATTTTTGAGTAATAAATGGATTTATTGCATTCACATATATTCTACAAGAAGTCAAAAAATCTCCTTCTAGTGGAATTTTATATCCTAGCGTAATATTATTGATTCTAAAGAAATCCCCTGATTCTAGGTAGTAAGTAGAAGCTACAGGAACTAAATTAAATGGTGCAGGATTCGTAGCAGTTGTATTGTTTGCTGTCCAGAAATTTGTTGCTAGCGATTCTTCAATGTTTTCCCCAGTAAAACGTTGCGCTTTTTTACCGTTGTACACTTTTGCTCCAGAAGTTCCGTATCCATCAACTGACAAATCAAAGTTTTTATAGTTCACACCTAAAGTAACACCATACGTTGAACTTGGTAAAATAGAACCTACATATTTTTTATCTGCTTCTGCTAAAACGTCTTGCGTTACTGCTGCACCTGTAGCATCTAAATATAGCATTTTACCAGTTGCAGGGTCTATACCAGCATATTCATACATAAAAAAACTACCCAACGGCTGACCTACAGAACTATTATCTAGTAATTTTGTCGATTGTCCATTTCCTAAACCTCCTCCAAAAATTGGAGATAGTGTAACATTTTTCAAACCGGTAAGTTCATTTGTATTGTTAGAAAAGTTACCTCCAATCCAGTAGCTCAAATCGTCAGTTATTTTATCATCCCAACGTAAAGCAATTTCGTATCCTTTATTTGAAACTTCTCCAACATGTGCAGGGGAAGCGTTGCTTATTCCAGAAGTAGTGTATGGTTTAGTATTTAAAATAACATTAGTTGTTTTTTTATCGTAAACATCAAATGATCCTTTTAATCTGTTATCTAACAATTCAAAATCTATACCTGCAGAAGCTTCTTCCGTAATTTCCCATGACAAGCTCGGGTCAACTTGAGAATTAATAGTAGTACCTTCATTTAATATAGAGCCTCCTAAATAACTACTAAGTCCTGAAGAATACGCTTGGTTATTCAGAGGAACATTTTGGTTTCCTAATTTACCCCAACCTCCTCTTAATTTTAATAAATTGATTCCTTTTGAATTAGCCAGAAACTCCTCTTTTGTAACGATCCAGCCTAAACCAAAGGCAGGAAAAGTTCCCCAACGGTAATCTTTACCAAAATTTGATGAACCGTCACGTCTAATTGTACCTGTAAATAAGTATCTGTCCATTAATTTATATTGGAAACGACCAAAATAAGAAGCCAATTTATTTTCATTAAAAATCTCATCCTTATAGCTAGTTACGGTTCCCACATAATCAACATCTTTTAAAGACCAATAATTAGCGTTAGCATTCACATTTTTTCTGGCAACAGTCAATTGTTCTCTTAAACCTTTAACAGAAGTTTCAATACCTCCGGTTACTTCAATATCATGAATTTCTCCAAAAATTTTGTTGTAAGTAAAATAATTAGATAAGTTCCAGTTGAAATACTGATTTCTTCCTTTTGTTAATAAATTGGTATTAGCCGTAGCGCTGTATTGTGATGCGTTTCTACTTGGATCAGCAGCTAGCCAGATGTTTTTAGTATCTTCGAAACTGTAGTTTTTCCATGTATAATATTCTCCATTAAACTGTGATGTAAATTTTAATGATTTTACAATTTCATAGTCTAATTTCAAACCGCCTTGCAATGTTATGCTTTTTTGTTTTTCATTAAAAAAGTCCAATTGAGCTACAGGATTACCTACGTTATTAAAGGAAGAACCTGTTGTTCCTGCAAAACCATCGTTCCCAACAAAAGAGACACCATATTGTCCATTTGGAAAACGAACCGGAACGATTGGAGATTGCTTATACGCAGTTGTAAAAGTACCCAAAGGTTTTGGAGTTGAATTTGCTGAACCAAAACTAAAGTTTTGATTCAAAGTCAATTTTTTAGAAATTTTGTACTCATTATTATTTCTAAAAGTAGTACGATTATAATCTAAACCATTAAGAATAGCCTTCTCTTGATAATTTCCCAAACTGAAAAAATATTTTATATTTTCTGTACCCCCAGAAACCGACACGTTATTCTGATTATACGATCCTGTTCTGGTAATCGCATCAAACCAATCTGTATTTATAGGCTGATCCTGTGAAAAAGTAGTTGTTTGCAGCGCTGAATTAGAATAATGAGCATATTTATTGCTTCCTGCCATTTTTACTTTTTTCAGAGGCTCTCTAAAACCTGCAAAGCTTTCAAATTCTACAGAAACCTTATCCCCTCTTCCTTTTTTGGTAGTAATTATTATTACCCCGTTTGCAGCTCTGGTTCCATAGATGGCTAATGAAGAAGCATCTTTCAATATTTCATATGATGTTATATCATTCGTATTGATGTTATTAATATTCTCGGTAGGCATACCATCAACAATAAATAAAGGGGTTCTTCCTCCTAATGCAGTTCCTAAACCTCTAATAACTATAGAAGGTGTACTTCCCGGTAAGTCTGAAGAAATTACTTGAACACCTGCGGCTTTACCTTGTATTGCTTGTGAAGCATTCAAAACTTTAGTTTTAGATATTTCTTCCGCTTTTAACGAAGTAATTGCAGTAGTATTATCAATCTTTTTTCGGGTTCCGTATCCAATAACAACCACTTCTTTTAATTCGGTGTCTTTGGACTCTTTTAAGGTGATGTTCATATCACCAGCTGTTGCATTCACCGACATAGCATCAAAACCTACCATATTAATTTTTAATACCTCACCTACTTTGGCCTTGATATTAAAATTACCGTCAAAATCAGTATCAGCTGAAGTCTTAGAATCGGCCGCAACTATCATTGCTCCTGGAATTCCAAGTCCATCCTTATCCAATACTTTTCCTTTAATTACTTGTCCAGACATGTACGCTGGAAGTAGAATGAGTGCTAAAAAGCTAAAAATAAAATTTCTCATATATTAATAATTTGTTAAAGTTAGTAGGGCCAAATTAGATAATTACAACGTTATAGTAAGCATACCGGAGTTACTACATGACTACATCAAAATATCGAAAAACGATAAAAAATCTATATTTTAAAGGAGCTAATAAAGGTAAAGATATGTTGTACTACATCCATATGATGTAGTAATGATGTATTGCGATTTCGCTAAAAAAAGAATGAAATAATATATTATCTCTAAAAATACAACTTATTTTATATAGTTAACAAAAATTTAGAAAGATTTTCCTCCTGAGTAAGGCTTAATTTCTTTCTTAATCTATAGCGATGTAGTTCAACACCTCTGAAAGAAATGTTCATCATGGGTGCAATTTCTTTGGAGGATAGATTCATTTTTAAGTAAATGCAAAGCTTAACATCTTTAGAAGTAAGGTTTGGGAATTTTTTAAAAAGGTTAATAATAAACTCATTATGGATTTGATTCAGATTTGATTCAAATGTTTCCCATTCATGTTTATTAACAGCATTGATCTTAATTGCCTTTTTTATCTCACTTTTTAGTTTATTAAAATCCGTTTCCGAATCTAAAATTCCTTGAATATTCTCTATCATTTCACTTTGTTTGGCAATTGAAAGTGATTTACCCGCAACTTCAGATGATTTTGATTGCAATTCAAGTTCCAGAATGTGTTTTTCATACTCTTGGATATTCAGTTCGTTTTCCGCTTTTAATTCCATCTCCAGAATTTCCTTTTGATGTTTTAATTCTTCATCACGCAATTCCAGTTTCTGAACGTAACGCATTTTATTCCATTTGTAATACAGATATAATATGCCGCCAATTACAATCAGATATACTAAAATCATCCAAATAGAAAAATACCATGGTTTAGCCACGATATATTGGAAGTTGGAAATTGTATCATAATTCAGTCCATCATGAGTAAAAATGGTAATGGTATTGGAACCACTATTCAAATTATTCAAAACAATCAAACCCTCCTTTACAGGAATAAACTCTTTGGATCCATTTATTTTATAAAATAAATTAGGTCTTGCTGCTCCAAAAACACCTGATATTACTTGGACACGAAGCTCCGAATCATATGCAATCTTTGATTTATTATTAACCAAATTATCATTAACAAAAGCTTCAATACTTATATTCGATCTTTTCTTGTTTGCGTACTTTAATTGCAACGAAATAAAACCATCATCCAGATTTAATAGATAATTGTCCTTATTTTTGAATACTTTTAAATTATCATTGATGATTTTTCCCTTATAATATTTCTCCTGAATGACATTGCGAATAAATTTATTATCCGTAGCATAAATATGATACAATAGTCCTTCTTGAAGTATCAAAAAGTGATTTTCGTCAATAGAAACAATGTTAGCAACATTTTTGAAGTTAGTATTAAACAATTCATTTTCTTCCAATTGATTCGTGATTGAATTATAGGTGTACCAAGAATTATTAATTAAAAAAAGGATTTCATTTCTAAACTCAAATATTTTCACTCCAAAATCATTACTGATTTTACTGCTTTGGGTAACATTTTCAACAGTAGTAGTTATATAAGCATCGTTATACAGTATTCGATATAATCCTCTGTTATTATCAGCTGCCCATATTTCATTTTTTCTATTTTGTGCCACATATTTAATAGGTTTCATCACTCCTCTAATAATTACCTTTTGATTCAAATCATTGGAATCATTATAAATTATTACACCACTATATGTAGCTTGTAAATACGAATTATTAAGACTGCTTTTAACCAAATTCCAACCTCCATTTATAGTGCTTAATTTAGAAAACAAACCGTTCTCATAAATAAAAGTCCCTTCGTTGTGACCTATGAGGTATTTGTTATTTATTTTACTGATATTCCAAGCTTGGCCCTGCGTATTGGGAATTAACGAAAGCTGCTTGTTTTCATATTTAAAAACGCCATGATTTGAAGCCATTAAATAGCCTTTTGGAGTACTCGCCACGGAATAAACTGAACCTAAAATTCCGGAATTATCATAAAAAATAGAAATAGGAGAATTAACTTCAATATGAGCAATTCCGTTGTCTAAACCTAACCATAGATCATTCTCTTTGTCTTGGCCAATACTCAAGATCGAGTTGTTCATCAATATGTTGTTTCGATTGATATTTTTATAGGAACCGGAATGCAAATCAAAAATATAAACACCCTTGTTTGCCGTTCCTATGATTAATTTATTGTTTTTAATAAACTTGGCAACATTGATATTCGCCACTTTCAAAATGGCATTTAACGGGTTATTCCAAGCACTAAGAATGCCCTCTTCCTCAACATAAACCCCATTTTTTTTAGTAAAAATATACGTTTTATTTTGGTATTTTTCAATAGCGTGAATAACGTTATTCTCTAAGATGTTCCACCCTTCTATTTTTTCAAAACCGGACGCAGTCATCTTGTAGACTCCTTTTTCAACTGAAGCAACCAATAATTGATTGTCAACCACAAAGCAATAGGAAACCAAAAAAGAGAATTTTTTTTCTGAAATTACTTTTCCATCGAACAGAAAAATTCCATTAAAAGACTGGAAGCAAACTTTATTTTTAAATTTAAATATTTTCCAGATTTCTTCATTATTATTTTCATCAAAAACCTTCTTGTTTTTAGAAATCGAAACATAATGCATTTTTCCTTCTTTTCGGAACCAATAGCCAAATTCTTTATAAGAACCTGTATATATTCTATCCCCGTCAACCATTACAGAGCGAATAATGGTTTTGTTAGGCAAGCTGTATTTCTCCCATTTTACACCATCATAACGCAATAAATAATAATTATTGGCAAAATACATGGCTCCCTCATTTCCTTGCGCTACACTCCAAATCTGGTTATCGCCTTGATAATTTGATTTATTGTAATTTTCGACAAAAGGAAGTAACTCTTGAGAATAAAATTGGAATGAAATGAAATATAATAGGATTATTAATGTAATTCTTGCTTTCAAAATGTGGCGTTTTATCTCCAAATATAAACAGATTTCTTAAATAAAAAGCATAAAAAAAGCTTCTCTGCAGAGAAGCTTTTTAGAATAAGGCTATTTTTAATTTGTAAGCAATTCAAATACCTGATTTGCAATTTCAAATTCTTCATTGGTCGGAATAACCAATATTTTAGTTTTCGAATCCGTTGTATTGATTTCTCGTATTTCCTTCGAACGTATTTCATTTTTGGATTCATTCAATTCAATTCCGAAGTAGTCCATATCGCTACAAACCAATTTTCTGATATGCGATGAGTTCTCTCCAATTCCTGCAGTAAAAACAATAGCATCTAAGCCATTTAAAACTGCTGTATAAGAGCCGATATATTTTTTTATTCGATACGCATTCATATCCAAAGCCAACTGACATTCAACATTTCCGTTCTCAGCATTCGCCTCAATATCTCTCAAATCGCTATAGCCGGTAAGTCCCAGCATTCCGCTTTGCTTTTGTAACATTGTATTTACTGCCTCCAGTGAATAACCTAATGAATTAACCAGATAAAAAATCACTGACTGATCCACATCTCCGCTTCTGGTCCCCATAATTAAGCCGTTCATAGGACCAAAACCCAATGTATGATCAATACTTTTTCCCTCTTTTACAGCGGTCATACTGCAGCCATTCCCTAAATGTATCGTAATGATTTTCGAACCTTTATTTTTAGAATTCTGTTTTAAATAGTGGATCGCTTTTTCTGAAACATATTTGTGACTCGTTCCATGAAAACCATATACACGTATTTTATTTTCAGTCAAAAGATAATTTGGCAAAGCATACTTGTGCGCCACAACAGGAATCGTTTGATGAAAAGCCGTATCAAAAACAGCAACTTGCTTTGCTAAATTGAAAATTTCTTCGGCAACATTTATTCCTTCCAAATTAGCAGGATTATGTAAAGGTGCTAAATCAAAAAGTTGTCTAATTTTCTCTTTTACGACACTGGTAATGATTACTGTATTGGAAAAGGAACTTCCACCATGCACTACACGATGTCCGACGGCTTCAATCTCATCGGTACTTTTAATAACTCCAACAGTCTCGTCCATCAGCAATTGAGCAATCTTTTTCAAACCAATTTTATGATTTGCTATAGGCAACGATTCCTCTAATTTAGTGTTATTGGTTGCGTAAGTTAGATTTGAAGTCTCCAATCCTATTCTGTCAATCATACCTGAACAAATGACTTCATTAGCTGGCATGTCGATTAATTGGTATTTTATAGACGAACTTCCTGAGTTTATAATTACTATTTTCATAATCCTTGTGCTTGAATCGCTGTAATAACGACTGTATTTATAATATCATCGACCGTGCAACCACGGCTTAAATCATTTACGGGTTTATTCAAACCTTGTAACATAGGCCCTATTGCCAATGCGCCAGTTTCTCTTTGAACTGCTTTATAGGTGTTGTTACCGGTGTTTAAATCCGGAAAAATTAGAACACTCGCCTGTCCCGCCACTTCTGAATTTGGCATTTTACTTTTCCCGACCTCCATATCTACAGCTGCATCGTATTGAATAGGGCCTTCAATTTTTAAGTCGGGCCGTTTTTTTCTTACTATTTCGGTTGCAGTTCTAACTTTATCCACTTCATCTCCTTTTCCAGAAGAGCCTGAGGAATAGGAAAGCATAGCGATTTTTGGTTCAATCCCAAAAGCCAAACTCGACTCAGCAGACGAAATCGCAATTTCAGCTAGTTGCTCGGCAGTCGGATTTGGATTGATGGCACAATCTCCAAATACGGAAACACGATCTTCTAAACACATGAAAAATATCGACGAAACAACCGATGAATTGGGTTTTGTTTTTATAAATTGTAACGCCGGTAAAATAGTATGCTGCGTTGTATGTGCCGCGCCGGAAACCATTCCATCTGCATGGCCTTTATAAACCATCATCGTTCCAAAATAAGAAACGTCTTCCATTAAATCTTTGGCCATTCCTATTGTGACATTCTTTCCTTTTCGCAACTCATAATATGTATTTACGTAGTCATCATAATACAATGATTCTATTGGATTAATGATATGTACTTTAGAAAAATCGAAAGCCAAGCCCAGTTCCGAAACTTTATTTTCTATTTGTTTTTTGTTTCCAATGATTGAAATATCAACCACGTCCATTGCTAATAATCGTGATGCCGCAATAATGATTCTTTCGTCATTTCCTTCCGGTAAAACAATATGTTTTCTATACTTTCTCGCTCTTTTTACTAAGTTGTATTGGAACATTTTTGGTGTCATTCCCTCCGCTTCAAAAGTAATTAGCTTTTGTGCCAAATTATCTAAGTCTACGTACTTTTCGAAAGTGTTTATGGAGGTTTCAATTTTTTGCTTATTGTTAGCGTATATTTTGGATTTAATGGAGCCAATTTTATTGGTAATGTAATACGTCCCCTCCTCGACAGCAAAAATAGGAACAATTGGAGAGAGTCCTTCTATCAATTTTAAAATACTAACTTCGGGTAATATATTTCCGGTAAGCAGTATTCCCGAAATTGTTGGATAATTCACCGATTCATTTGCTTGAAGCGCACCGAGAATAATATCAGCACGGTCTCCCGGGGTAATCACAAGGCTATTTTCTTTCAAATGCAACAAGTAATTACAAAGTTGCATGGCGCCCACACTGAAATTACCTGTCTGATTGTTTAAATAAGCGGAACCAAATAAAACTTTAGCATCTAATTTGTTTACAATTTCTTGAATAGTAGGGTTGTTTAAATTTAAAATTAAAGGAATTGAATTCACTAAAACACCTTCCGGTAAACTTTTTCTTAAACCAGTTGCAACCAATTCAATATTTTCTGGTTGGACTTTATTGGCAATGACTGCCAAAACCTCTACTTCTTTTACTTTGAATGAATCATATACGAGGTACAAACTATCGATTAGTTCTTCTAAAGTCTTACCTACTCCTGATCCCACAATAATAGTTGGAATCCCCAGATTTTTGGCAATCAAAACGTTCATATCTAATTCGATAACGGTCCCTTCTCCAGTAAAACTGGTCCCTTCAACTAAAACAAAATCGAAACGTTCTTCTAATTTCTTGTACTTTTCAATAATTAAATCAAGAACCTCCCCTATTTTTCCTTTATTCTTCTTTTTGATTAGCTTGCTTTTTGTAATAGCAAAAGCATCATCAAATGGAATATCCAATCCAAAATGTCCAATTACAGTTTCGATATGATTATCAAATCCTCCTTCTTCAAAATCTTCTATAATAGGCCTAAAATAACCGACTTTGGCCGTTTTGCCGATAAGCATACTCATCAGCCCCAAAGTTATAATCGATTTACCGCTATTCTGTTCGCTTGTTGCAATATATATGGCCTTATTCATTTTTTTATTTTTTAATTTAATTCCAAAATAAATTAGATAGTTCTATTTTTAATTACTAAAACCAACGACGTTTTTTAAAATAGATAATCATCCCAACTACTATTAAAAACATAGCGCCCACAACAGTATGATAACCATAGTGGCGTTTTAGCTCCGGCATATATTCAAAATTCATTCCATAAACTCCCACAATAAAAGTTAGCGGAATAAATATCGCTGACACAATAGTCAGCGTTTTCATAATCTCATTCATCTTATGGGTTTGTGCCGAGAAAAAGAAATTGGAAGCACTCTCCAGTGAGCCCATATCAGATTCTATTTGCTCTAAAAGCTCTAAGCACTTTTGATGCAATCGGGTAAAAAAACTAAAATTATCCGCTTCCATGGCATTAAACACATTGTCGTCTTTAATGCTTTTTATATCATACAAAGAATCCCGAAGTGGTATAATGGATCGTTTCAGAAAATTAAAATTATCCCTGTGTTTTTCAATTCTTTCCAGAATTAGAGGATCCGCACTTTCCTTGGTAAGATTGATCAATTCTTCCACCTTATCTTCCTCATTTTCTATGGTTATATAGAAATTTTCCATGATGGCATCCAAAAGGATGTACAATAAATAATCGGCTTTTTTTGTTCTTACAATTCCTGAATGTGTTCGAATACGTTCTCTAATATGAGTAAAAAAATCACTTCGCTTTTCCTGAAACGAAACAAGAATGCCATCTTTTATCAAAAAACTAATTTGCTCCACACTTATATTGTCGGAATTCCCTGCAGGCAGCAGCGATTTTATATTAAAGAATAAACTGTCCTGAGACTCTTCAAGCTTAGTTCTACGCGTAGTATTCAAAATATCGGCTAACATGAAATTATCTATTGTAAAATACGCACCAATAGACTTCAACCACTCCACATTATTTAAACCGTGCACATTAATCCAATTGGTCTTTTGTTTATCGATATATTTATCCAAATCGGAAACCTTAAAATCTTCATATTCTGTTAGCGACAAATCATCATATACGAAGAGCTGCATTTCAGACTCCTTACTTTTATGAATACCTGTATATTCCAAAGAATAAGGTTGCAATTTCCTTCCTTTCTTGTATTTAATTTTTCTCATTCCAACTGATTTATCTAGTAATATTACAAAAAACTTTTATCAATGAATGACTACTTTATGAATTTGGCATTCATAAAAATGAATATCTTACAAGATTTTTTTTAAAAAACAAAAATATGCAGAAATAATAATTTATTTTATGAGATTAATCATGTTTGGTAAAAAAAAACCGAGCTATCACTAACTCGGTTTCTTCTTTAAAATTATAATTTTTATTTACCATCAACATAATCCTGCAAATAACTGAATCTTGGTGTCAATTTTCCATTTTCAGTTATCTTGGCTCTTTGAAGAATACCATCTACATCTCCGTTAAAAAAAGCCGGTATAACGTGCTCCATAAACATTTCCCCAAAACCTTCACTTGCATCCTTTGGTAATTCACATGGTAAATTATCAACCGCCATTACAACTATTGCAGCAGGATGAAAGATATCTACTTCTTTATCTTCGCTAGGCAAATAACCGTACAAAGGTTCTGCAATTGTTGACGATCTCAACGTAGTGGCTATTGGACCATCCACATCACAAGAAATATCCGCAACGACCTTAATTTTGCAATCTCTCGACTGCAGCATTTCGCGCGTTAGGATAACGGGAGCTTCGTTAGCATAAAAATGTCCCGTAATATATACATCCGAAACTTTAGTAAATCGTTCAAAATCAGATACGTATTCATGTGGGTTAGTATAAAAATCCGTGAAATCCAGTACCTGTCCATCTTTGCGTTTATTATAATCCAAAACATCGATTTGAGTATAAACGGCTTGTGCATAGTTCTTTGTTAAATAATTTTCAACAGAAACTTCCTTTACTTTTATGGCATCAAGAACTTCCTTTGCCCCATTACCCACTTTCCCGCTTCCCGTGATCACAAATTTCAAAGGCGGCAGTATTAGCCTCTTTAAATGAGCAATAAGCGCCTCTTTACCTGAAAGTGTTTCTGCTTTTGGCAATTTGAACAATTCAAATTTTATTCCAAAAGCGCGAATGCTATTATAAGCACCTACAATTCCAGCATAGCGTCCAAAACCAATTAACCTGTGCTTATGAGAATCCACAATGGTTTCATGATCGTATAAATCAATATTTTTCTCGAGTATGGCTTGCAACAATTTTCTATTGTAAGGCTGTTTTTTAATGGTATGTGAAAAAAAGAAATATGCTTTATTAGGAATTAGATCTTCCACAGGAACTTCTTTAACACCAAATAAAACGTCACAATCACTAATGTCATTAGTAACTTCAATCCCTAGTTTCTTATATTCTTCATCTGTAAAAATTCGAATATCTGAACTTTCTACTTTTATAGAAACACCCTGATACAGTTGTTTTAATCTTGCTAATTCATTTGGTGAAAAAACAACCCTTCTGTCTGGTGGGTTTTTTCTTTCTTTTATTATTCCGAATTTCATTTCTGTTTTTTTATATTGATTTAATATAACTTATTTAACATTGTTTGTTACAAATATAACAATTTAAACTAAATTAGTTTTATTTTTTAAATAAATTCACAAGTTACAAGCCATTAAAAGCTGATGTCCAAAATGATACAAAACAGCATTTGTAAAACGTTGATAAAATAGTGTTAAGGTTTCGAAAAAAAGAAGAATCAACAGGGATTGATTCTATATATTTGTCTTTCTAGTACTATGAAAATGAAATTTATAAAAAAAGCAAATATACTACAAATACTCACCTTGATAATCGTTTTGAGTTCTTGTACTAAAGAGAAAAAGAAAACAGAATTAAGTGATGCCCAACTCCCCAAGAGTACATTGCCTAAAATGAAGCCTTTAAGAAATGATCTTCCTAAACTAACTGCTGAATATATCAATATTAAAAAAAGGGATATAGATGCTTTTTACAATAAAAATTGGCCTAATAACAGTGCAAACGGAAGTTTTTTAGTAGCAAAAAACGGCCAAATTATTTATGAAAAATATGAAGGCTACTCTAATTTTAGAAATAAAACATTAATTACAAAATCTACACCGCTACATATTGCATCGGTGAGTAAAGTAATTACCGCAACGGCTATTTTAAAATTGGTAAATGCTAAGAGAATTGATTTAAATCAAAAAGTAAATACCATTTTAAAAGAATTTCCTTATCCGGATGTTACTATCAAAACATTACTGAATCACAGAAGCGGGATGCGTAATTATGCCTATTTTACAGATCGAGACAAATCGATTTGGGACAGACACAATATACTGACCAATCAAGATATTCTAACTATCATGGCAACCAAAGACATTGGTTTAGAATTCAAAACCGATACACGTTTTAGTTATTGTAATACTAATTATGCCATGTTGGCATTAATAATAGAAAAAATAACAAAACTCCCTTACAAAGATGCCATGAAACAAATCATTTTTGAACCACTTGGGATGAAAAACACTTACGTATTTGATTATGAAAGAGATAAAGACTCAGCAGTTACTTCCTACAAGGGAAACAGAGTAGAGATAGGAAAGGATTATTTAGACGCGGTTTATGGTGATAAAAATATTTATTCCACACCACGAGATTTATTGAAGTTTGACAGAGCTCGAAATAGTTCTTCTTTTTTAACACCAAAACTACAAAGTCAAGTATATAAAGGATATAGTAATGAACGCAAAGGGACTAAAAATTATGGTCTTGGTATTCGAATGGTCAATTGGGATACAGGTCAAAATTTTTATTTTCATAACGGGTGGTGGCATGGCAATACGTCATCCTACATCACCTTAAGAAAAGAAGGTGTCACAATCATTGCACTGTCCAATAAATTTACCCGAAAAACATACGATGTCAAGAAATTAGCTCCATTATTTGGTGATTATCCATTCAGATTAAAAGACGAATAAAAAAAGGAATGATTTTTGTAATAGAGTTGAGAGTTTAGCAGTATTAATTCAAGTTTAAAATTGTACATTTGCAAACTTAAAATTCATAATTTGAATTTTGAAATAAAAAGGGGTCGACTGGTTTTGACAGCAAGTCGAATTGATAAGTAAGCACGTCGAGCCTTGAGACCTTGCTCGTAAATATAAGATCTTACACTTTTACACGGCGAAAATAACTACGCTTTAGCTGCATAATCCGAATTATAGTAAGATTAAGCCACGTTCCTATCAGATAGGAAAGCTGGATTCTCCTTGAAAGCCTTGGTTTGTGGCGGTCAATTTAGGGGAACCGTAAAAATAAACCTAGATTTCCATAAGCTTCGGGTGGATTTCGAAATTAAGAAGATAAGTATCGTGTGGCTGTTTCTGGCCTAGCACAATATCGAAAACCCAATCAGGAAATAAACGTGTAGAAAGCTTTTTAGTTGCTTGTTTGGACCCGAGTTCGATTCTCGGCGACTCCACTGGGACAGTTTAAAGCCAACTTTTCAAAGTTGTCAAAAACGCACAAAATGTCTCGAAACCCTTTAAAAGCCTGCAAATTTTTGAATTTGCAGGCTTTTTTATTTTTCCTGCAATCATCAAAATTTTTAAAAGTGCTCCAAATTTTTATGGCAAAATTGTGGCACTTTGCGACTAGAGCAAAAAGTGCCACGATTTTGCCATAAAAAAGCACTTAAACTACTGATTTATAACATGTAAAACAGATTAACGACTTGACTGGAGAACGTCATAATTCTATATTTATTAATTTAAAAAATTGAATTATGTTAGAAAACAGCTTTGGGCTTAGTTTCTTTTTGAAAACGCCCAAGAACAAATCAAGCATCAGATATATTTATCTGAGAGTAACAGTAGATGGTAAACCAAAAGAAACATCTACTAAAAGGACATGGGACATTCAGAGGTGGGATCCAAAAACAGAAAGAGCAACAGGAAATAAGGAAGACGCAAGATCGCTAAATCATTTTCTAGATGCTATGGCAAGTAGAATTAACCAGTTTAAAATGGATTTAATTTACAATTAAAAATCGATTTCTTCGCAACGTATTATTGATTTTGTCTTAGGAAGAATAACTTCCAAAGCAATGCTCCTTGAAGAATTTAAAAAACATAATGACGAAATGTTAGCATTGGTTCTTCATGATTATGCTTTAGCGACACACAAACGCTATGAGACGGCAAGATTTCATGCGAGAGAATTTGTAAAATACAAATACGCGACGGAGGATATTGAGTTCAGGGACTTAGATTATGATTTTATCATTAGCTATGAATTGTATCTAAAAACCGTACGAAATTGTGTAAATAACTTCGCCTTGAAATACATTTCCTGCATGAAAAAGGTCGTAAACAGGGCCCTCGACAAGAATATAATTGCGCAGGATCCATTCAGAGCTTTCAAACGTAAAATGACAAAAACCGTCAAAAGACCACTCACCGCGAGTGAATTACGCACGCTCGAACAGATCGATATTACAACCACAAGACTCCAAACAGTTCGGGATATCTTTGTCTTTCAGTGCTATACTGGTCTGGCTTATATTGACGCTTACCAACTTCGGAAAACAGATATAAAAATAGGCATAGATGGGACGCAATGGATAATGTCCGAAAGACAAAAGACAGGTTCTGTGACCAATGTTCCATTACTTCCCAAAGCCCTCGAAATAATCGAGAAGTACAAAGAACACCCACTCTGCCTTTCAAGAAATGCTGTCTTGCCCGTCGCATCTAATCAAAAAATGAATACATATCTTAAAGAAATAGCCGATCTATGTGGGTTTACTTGCGAATTGAACACACATAAAGCCCGACGTACTTTTGGTAGCACAGTCACTCTTAATAATGATGTGCCTATTTACGTAGTAAAAGAGATGCTGGGGCACCAGTCAATCCGCCAGACTGAGTCATATGCAATTACCACAGAGCAAACAATTGGCCGGGAAATGAACAACTTGCGTAGCAAGCTGGGTAAAGTCAACTCCACCATTCCTGAAGAAGCAATGTCTCTAATATCGAAACTGGAAAAAGAATTACAAAAACTAAAAGAACAATTTGGGATTAAATAAAACTAAAGAGACTGTCCGAAAATTACTTTTCGGACAGTTTTTTTTTGTTTATTACTTTGATTTTTCGTATTTTTAAGAACCAAAATCAGTGATTATGCAGCCAGTTTTTAAACCTCATTCGGTTCATCAGCAAGAACTTTTTCCATTGAATTTAAATGATTTGATCCCAGAGAATCATTCCGCTAGATTAATAGATAGCGTTGTTGACCAATTAGACATTTCAGATATAATATCGCAATATAAAGGAGGTGGAAGATCTAGTTATCATCCTAAAATGCTACTTAAAATATTGTTTTATGGATATCTAAACAATACTTATTCTTGCAGAAAAATCGCAAGGGCTGCTAATGAGAATATTTACTTTATGTGGCTCTCTGGTGGGTTACAACCTGATTTTAGAACCATCAATGACTTTAGAGGAAAAAAGCTAAAAGGAAATATTGATAAACTTTTCAGTCAATTGGTTACAATGATGGTTGATTTGGAGCTCATTAGTTTGGAGAAGCAATTTGTAGATGGCACGAAAATAGAAGCTAATGCACATAAATATAGCTTTGTTTGGAAAAAGGCAGTTGAAAAAAACAAAGATCGACTTCAAGGTAAAATAAATGCTGTCTTAGCAGATATAGGTAGTGCTATCGAATCAGATATGATACACACTGATAACCAAACCGACACCAAGATCGATAGTGAGAAATTGCAAGAAAAAATTCGCGAGATAAACCATAGTGCAAATCAGCAATCATAATTTCTTTCTCAACAAACTCCATTATTTTAAATAGTCCAATCATTTCATTATGATGAAAGTCTATTCGCTCGTTAATTGTGTTGTTGTTGTTGTTGTTGTTGTTGTTGTTTTCCATATAATTCTAATTAACCCCAGTTCATCCAAAAACCTCCAAACAAATATATGCGATGTAAACTACTGCAACTATTTTAAAAAAAAAACTAGCACCAGTCCCGTAAAAACGGGGCTTCATCGTTAGTTTTTCAGACACGACGAAGCCTTTCTATTTTCAGCTGGTCTTTACTTAACCAAAATCGCATCAAGATTTTTAAAGTTAAAATTCTGTAAACTTTCTAAAGTCTTATTTATTTTAAATACATCAATCTCAACTTCGTTATTCCAATTCAATGTCATATAGTTAGAATTAGTTTTTGAGAATAAATGGAACATTAATTTAAAATCTTTAATGTTTTTAAATTGTGGTATAAATTCATCATATGCGTAAAATTTCATTTTATAAATTCTATTATCATAATCTGTTTTTATAAAACCTACATATTGATTTTTTATAGTTTCTAATAATAGTAAAAAGTTATTTATTCCTTCCTGTAATCTATAAATTAAAAAATACAGAGTTACTAATCCTAATTCAGGATGTACACCAACCTTATCACCAATTATTTTGACAAGAATATCATCTAAATATTCGTCTGAAAAAGGAACTGAACTTATATATTCCGAGGTATATATATGTCTAAGAGTTAAATCTTCAAATCTTTTCAAAACTTCAAGATAATTACCTTTAACTCCATAAAATTCAATATTATAGCATCTATACCATTTGTCATAACTGTAGTTTTGATTAAAATCAAATCTTTTTGTTAACACTTGATATAATAGACATATTTTATTGTATTCCTCTTGATTCATTTTTATCGGTTTTATGTTTCGGTTTTTTGGATAACCTAGCTCACAACTTTCCCACGCTTTGCGTTTGGACTTTATAGCAGAGTATTTTCGGCTAAACGAAAATACGATTAAAAACGGTAATTCCACTAAATTTGCAAATGGATAGAGACGTGTTTTGGCGGTAGTTATAATTGAAGTTATTTTAGCCAACTTACTATTCCAGATATGAAATTGGACATCCAGAGGAAAAAGGCTACTTCTAAACGAGCCTCAGTAAAATTGAGTTCGAAAACATGTCTGTCAGCTTTCCTTTGCATCTGATTAATATAATTTAGAAAGTATTTGTACTTTTCTTCAGATTCAAAATCGACATGTGTAAGCGCCTCAATGTGCAGCATTAAATCAAAATAGCGATTTCTATTAACTGTATGATTTCTGTTGTACAGTTCCATTGACTTCTGGGCGAACGATTCAAGATCAGCGATCAAATTTAGTCAATTACTCATTATGTTTTTTTTGCAGGATTAAACTTTCAATATTTACAATAATATAATGTTTTGAATAAGAATCTGTTACCGACAGATCATCCAAACAATTACCGTCAACGTCAGTTCGTATAAATACCTTCAAACAAACTCAATTCTGTTAATAACAATGTAAATACATGAGATTAAACTTATTCTTCATTTTAGAACTATATCCAGTTCCGTTCAGCATAGGGTATCCAAACGAGCAAGCACATATTTTACCGGTTGATCTAAGATAGTATTTTTGTCCAAAATAATAATAAAATGGAAAGAAAAGAACATATGTTATCTCAAGTGGAATCTTGGAGACAAAGTGGCATTAGAGAACATGCATTTTGTGATAAAGCCGGAATCAAATTAAGTACTTTTAGCTATTGGGTCCGAATAAGTAAAAAACAATATGATTTAGCTGGTGGTTTTATCGAACTTACAAATCCCAGTGTCAATCTAGGGAATCAATATAAAATTGTACACCCAAACGAAGGTATCGTCCCAACAATTGCAGCAATTCATAGATTCTGATTGAAGTATTGAGGAAGAAGATTATGCAGTTCTGATGATTTGGTATCGTTAATATTATTTAGAACATGATGCAATCATTAGGATGGATTGATATTGTTTTTCTTAGTATTTGTGCCGCCGGCTGCTGCGGTTGATTTAAATGACACTTCCCAATGGTGGATATGGACACAAGATGCCAATTGGAAACACCCGCAGGGATCCACCAGCAGCATCACAGGGAAGGATAATTATCGCGTAGCGCATATTTCATGGGATGATGCTAATGCTTACGCAAAATGGACAGGTAAAAGATTGCCTACGGAAACCGAATGGGAATTTGCTGCCCGAGGTAGATCAGTAGACAAAAAAAAATGGGCCGATAATACTCCGGAAAAAGGACAACAAAAAGCAAATATCTGGCAAGGAAAATTTCCCTGCTTAAATACATCTATTGATAAATTTAAAGGAGCTGCTCCTGTAAAATCTTTTGCAGCTAACAAATTCGGCTTATATGATATGGCGGGTAATGTTTGGGAATGGTGCAGCGATTGGTATACACCGGAATATTACAAGGAACTAAGCAGTAATCTTTCAATCAATCTGCCAGGTCCGGAAAGAAGTTATGATCCAATGGAACCAATCGTTCCTAAAAAAGTGTGAGAGGTGGTTCTTATCTTTGTAATGCTTCTTATTGTAAAGGGTACCGCGTTACAGCACGCATGAAATCATCCCCTGATACGAGTTTAGAACATACCGGCTTCAGATGTGTGGCGGACGCCAAATAGTGAAACTTCATCTTTCACAACTTCGCATTTCTTATTCTCAATTGATTTAATTTGTCCTTTCGAATACTTCTGAGACTTAAAAAACATAATCGATAAATAATGGTCTGGATATTTGTTTGCTCTATACATATATTTCTTTACATTAGTACTTAATTTAGACCTCAAAATCTGCAGAATCCTGCAAATACATGTTTGTAAATTTTCGGTACAACAATTGATAAATAGTTCCCCCTACGTACCTATATTATTTTCGAGACGAAAAAAAGACATACAAAAAAACAAAACCCATTAGTAATCTAAACATTAAAGTTAAAACAAGACCTAAAGTAACCGAGCATGCAAAGAAAATTATAATCGAAGCACTAACCTAACCTAAACAATTATCAGTAACTTATAAATTAAGAACTAGACCTAAGTAAATGCGCTATATTGTAAGGTTTGTATATTGTACTCGTCAATCGAAAACAAATTTTACGTTCCATCAACTTAAATTAAAAAAGCTTATATCAATCATTGCACAACCTAGGCCTATTTCCATCACTTATGCTTTTATATCCAACACTTATTACTTTATTCTAAAAAAATAAAAAAAACAAGATTATTCTTAATTATTGTTCCTACCTTATTAATATACATTTTTTGATGTTTTTAAACACCTAAGACGCTCAAAATTAATACCCTAATTTTATTTATTTTTTTTATTAATTTAATATAAAGACAAATTTATTCAACATTTCAAACCTATGGAGCCTATTACTACAATAATCATAACCGAAGAAAATAGTACTCTGATCATTTTAAAAAAATTTGAAGAAGAAAATGGTATGATTATAAAAATAATTGGTGACGCATTTTCTATTATAGACGGAATAAATATAATAAAGCTAAAAAAACCGGAACTTGTTTTCTTAGATATTGCATTTACGAATGATACCTTTTTTGAAATGCTCGAACAATTAGAATTTAGTATACCAAAACTGGTATTCATCTCCGCACATGAAAATTATGCAGTAAAAGCATTTAAGTACAATGCAATTGATTTTATCTTAAAACCAATAGATTTTAATGCTATCATTCTCGCTATTTACAAAGTAATTAAAAGAACAGAAATGGAACGTTCTTATCAAAATCAAAATATTGAAAAAATCAAGTTCTTGAACGCTACCCATCAGTCTAATGGCTATGTGGCAATTTCTTCATTAGATAAAATCGAAATTATTCCTATGTCAGAAATTATATACTGTCAAGCAGATGGAAAATATACTAATTTTTTCCTCTTAAATGGAAAAAAAATAATGTCCAGTAGAAACTTAGGAGAATACAGTGCTATCCTAGACAACAATTATTTTTTTAGAATACATCATTCCTACATTGTTAATCTTCGACATATTGCTAAAATATCAAAAAAAGATGGTTATTTCTGTGAATTCACTAATGGAATTCTTTTGCCAGTGGCAAAAAGACGACAGGAGAATTTTAATAAATTTATAAAACTTAAAGAGTAATGGATTCAGTACAAAGTGAGCTACTTAGGCTTTTTAAGTTATTTCGAAAAAACTATTTTAAATATTAATGGCAACTATGAAAACTAAAATATTAATTGTCGAAAACACCTTCACTACAATTAGCTCCATTCAAGACGAATTGAAAAAAGGCAATATCCGTTACGTTGTTGAAATAGTCCAGTCCGAAAAAAAATTTGAAAATTCACTCCTTAATTTCAAACCCGATATCATACTTTCCAATTACACTCTTCCATTCTTCGATGGACGTATTGCATTTGAAATAAAACAAAAACTGGCACCGCAAACACCATTTATTTTTATTTCTAAAACTATTGGTGAAGAAAATACTATCGAATTGATTAAAAACGGGGTTACTGATTTTGTGCTAAAAGAGAGGCTTTTCACTTTAACCAATAAAGTGAACCGTGCACTAAAAGAAGCTTCAATAAACAAATTGATTACTAAATTTAAGCAATCAGAAGAAAATTACTTGAAAGAATTAGGGCAAAATGAAGCCAAATTCCGATCCTTATTTGAAAACACTATCGATGCTGTCCTTCTTACTGTAACAGATGGTGAAATTTTAGCGGCCAATCCCGCCGCTTGCAACATTTTTAAAATGACTGAAAAGGAAATTATTGGAGCGGGAAGATCTGGCCTTATAGATGCTACAGATTCAGAACTAAAAATACTATTAGATGAACTTCAACTTACAGGCCGGACAGCAGGAAAGCTTCCATTTGTTCGTAAAGACGGCAGTAGGTTTCCCGGAAAATTTACTTTGGCAATATTTAAAAATGCCTCTGGAGAAGAACGAACCTCCATGATTATTCGGGATGTATCTGAACGAAAAAAGGCTGAGCAAGCTTTGAAAGCCAGTGAAGCTTTCAGTACAGGAATCCTTGATTCATTAACTTCTCACATCGTTGTGATAAATTCAGAAGGAACCATTCTTAAAGTAAATAAGGCCTGGGACACATTTGCACAAAATAATCATGGAACGTCTGGAAAAAAATATGGTGAAGGAGCAAACTATTTTGATGCATGCAAAAGTCAAAACAATAGTGCAGATGACCATGCTTCTAAAGCATTGAAAGGAATAAAAGATGTTCTTAATGGAACTATAAATGGATTTCATTTAGAATACCCTTGTCATTCTCCTACACATGAAAGATGGTTTATCATGAGGGTAAATAAATTTGGAAGCTCCGAAAACATGGTGTTGATTGAACATCATGATATATCTGAGCGTAAAATAGCAGAACAAAAACTTTCCGCAACAACTAAAGCGCTACAGAAGTCCTTAAATGATAATAATAAAATATTAAATTCCTCTTTAGATATAATTTGTTCATTTGATGAAGAAGGGAGATTTGTTAACGTAAGCGCAGCATCAGAACGTATTTGGGGACACAAACCTAACGAATTAATTGGCAAGAAATACATGGATTTTATTTTCCATGAAGATGCTAGGAATAGTATCGATGTGGATCTTGCAATCAGAAATGGTGTGCCGGTAACCATGTACGAAAATAGGTATATACATAAAAACGGTAGCTTGGTGCCTTTACTTTGGTCCGCAAGATATGATGATCCGGACAAATTGATGTATTGCGTCGCTAAAGATGCAACCGAAAAAAAAAGTTTTGAAAAAGCTTTCGAGATTGAAAAACAACGGTTTTATGATTTGTACTCACAGGCTCCCTCCTGCATGGGAATTTTAAAAGGACCAGCGCACACCTATGAATTAACCAATCAGCTTTATTTACAGTTAATTGGCAAAAAGGATATCATTGGCAAGACCGTAAAAGAAGTATTGCCGGAACTGGAAGCACAGGGAATTTTTGAATTTCTAGATATTGTTTATAAGACTGGGGAAACTTTTTCAGCGAATGAAATGCTTGTAAAATTTGATTTGCATGGAAACGGGATACTGGTTGACACCTATCTGAATTTCATGTACCAGGCACATAGAAACATGGATGGCAATATTGATGGGATCTTTTTCTTTGCAAATAATGTAACAGAACAAGTTTTATCACGCAAAAAAATCGAAGAAAGCGAAAAACGATATTGGGAGCTCATACAGAATTTACCGGTGGCTACCTACTACTGTGACGCTGAAGGACGTATAATGATATACAATAAAGCTGCTACTGTATTATGGGGCAGAGAGCCTGAAATTGAAAAGAATCTTTGGTGTGGTTCTTGGAATCTTTATGACAAAAATAATAATTCGATCCCTCTTGAATTATGCCCAATGGCTATAGTACTAAAAGGAGGCAGGGAGATAGTCCGCGACGAAATAATAATCGAACGTCCTAATGGGGATAAACGAAATGTAGTGCCTTATCCCGTACCTTTTATTGATGCCGCCGGCCGCATAACAGGAGCTGTCAATGTGCTGACTGATATCACAGAAAATAAAACGGCACAGCAGGCGCTGAAGATAAGTGAGAAAAAATATCGATATCTCTTTGAAAACAATCCAATACCAATGTGGATTATTGATGTAATTACTTTAAAATTCCTAGATGTAAATCAAATGGCCATCCTCCAATATGGATATACCTTTGAAGAATTTCTTTCGATGACTGCGCTCGACATAAGACCGGAGGCGGATAAAGAACGTTTTATACAATCCCTTGATGCCTCAGAAATTAACTCCACAAATTATAATAGAGGAATATGGAATCATAGGAAGAAAGATGGAACTATTATTCCGGTTGAAATTATTGCACATGAAATCATTTATGGAGGATCTATGGCACGATTTATTCTTTCCAATGATATCACTGATCGACAAAAAATAGAACTGAATCTCGAACAGCAAAATAAAAAACTTGTTAAAATCAATGCAGAATTGGATCGTTTTGCATACAGTGTCTCGCATGATTTGCGCTCTCCCCTTACTTCCGTTCTCGGACTACTTTCTTTTATTGAGGAAGAAAGCCAGGAAGCGGACACTCTTGAACATGCGGAGATGATACGTACCAGTATCAACCGTTTGGATGAATTTATTAAAAACATTCTCAACTACGCTCGAAATAACCGCATCAGGTTGGAAGTGAAAAAAATTCCAATTCAGCAAACTGCAATTGCCATTGTGGATTCCCTTCGCAGTATGAAAGAGGCAAAAGGAATTATTTTTGAAATTGACATCAAGGAAAAGAAGTCTTTTTATTCCGATAGTCTCCGCGTTAATACCATAATGGAAAATCTCATTTCCAATGCCATAAAATACCATAAAAAAAGTGGATCAGGTAGATTTATAAAAATAACAGGGCAGTCAGACCACGAAAAGTTGCAGCTCAGCATAGCCGATAACGGTACCGGGATCGCAGCGGTATATCATACAAAAATATTTGACATGTTTTTTCGTCTCTCGGGAAAAACGAATGGTTCAGGTATCGGGTTATATATTGTTAAAGAAACCGTTGAAAAGCTTAAAGGTTCCATACAGGTCGAATCTGAAGTAGGTACTGGAACTACCTTTATAATTACACTAAAAAGATTAAAACCATGGAAATAGACTTACAACCAAAATTTGAAACAGTAATGATAATTGATGACAATACCATTGACCTTTATATCACATCACGCATGATTACAACAAAAAAATTTGGAAAAAAAGTGTTGCAGTACTCGTCTGCACAAGAAGCACTACAATATTTACAGCAGAACCAAGACAATACTTCAGTGTTGCCGCAGATAATTTTTGTAGACATATACATGCCCGTGATGTCGGGTTTTGAATTCTTGGACGCCTATGATAAACTTTCACCAACTCTAAAAATTAATTGCAGGACATACATAGTTTCCTCAACCATTGATAGTGAAGATATTGCTCGTGCCAACAGAAATAAAAACGTAGTTTGTTTTCAGGTTAAACCTATTACGAAACAATTTCTTGACCTTATAAACCCGAGATAAATATATATTTATTTATAGTTAAAGAGTAGAGGGTGATTTTGAAGCCAAATTTAAAACAAGTACACAAATAGTATTGCGAAAAACTACATTAAAATAAAATGATACCAATGGTAACCAAAATATTAATAGTCGAACACGATATTAATGACATTAAGTCTATTCAACACGAATTGAAGAGAAACCATCTCAACTGTTTAACAACATTTGCACAATCAGAAAATGAGTATGAAACAGCGCTACATAATTTCAAACCTGACCTTATACTTTGCAATTATAGTTTGCCATGCTTTGACGCTTTGACTGTTTTTAAATTAAAACAAAAACTGGCACCACAAGCACCATTTATTTTTGTTACAAAAATCATTGACATTGATGCTATCATAGCATTTATTAAAATTGGAGTTAGCGATTTTATCCAAAAAGACAAACTCAGCACCCTAGGTTCTAAAATAAACCGAGCATTACAAGAGTATACATTAAATAAATTAAATGCCCCACTTAATCAGTTTGAAGAAGTAAAGGATACGCCGTTTACAATAAACAACGAACAAATTCCTGCTACTAAACCCGCCTATTTTAAATTTCCTCAGACAACACCTCAAAACACTGTTCTTTCGGAATTGCCTGTTATTGTTGACAATACAGCTCCACAAGCAGAAAAATTTTTAGAAGAACATAAACCTAACTGCTGCCCTAAAGAAGAAATGGCACCGGCTCGTAAAGAAGACACCTTGCTTTCCGATGAACAAAATTCGTCAGTGTTTAAAGATCCCAATGCAAAAGAAAAAAATTTCAGTATTGTACCTACAGCAAAAGAACGCAAACTTACCAAAGTGATTTTTATAGAAAATGAAGCCTTTAGTACTAGTATTCTTGATTCACTAAGTTCTCCTATTGTTGTGATAAATGCAACAGGAACCATTCTTAAAGTGAACAAACCTTGGAAAACATTTGCCCTGGATAATGGGGGCATTACTTTAGAAGAATATAGTGAGGGTGCAAACTACTTTGATCTACGCAATAGTCAAAGGGATAGCGGAGATGACTCTTCATCAAAAGCTTTGAAGGGTATAAAAGACGTTCTTAATGGCATCGTAAATGGATTTTATTTAGAATATCCTTGTCATTCTCTTGTACAAGAAAGATGGTTTAACATGACGGTAAATAAATTGGAAAGCTCCGAAACGATGGTACTGATTGAACATCATGATATATCAAAACGCAAAATGGCGGAACAAAAACTTTCCACAACAACTAATACCTTACAAAAGGCATTAAATGATAATAATAAAATACTAGACTCCCCTTTAGATATAATTTGTTCATTTGATGAAAAAGGAAGATTTGTTCAACTAAATACTGCATCGGAATTCATTTGGGGGTACAAACCCCTCGAATTAATAGGTAAAAGATATATAGATTTGGTTTATCCTGAAGACGCTGAAACCACAATAAATACAATTAGCGATAGGAGAAGCGGTGAACTCGCAATTATGTTTGAAAATCGATGTATCCATAAAAACGGAACTACAGTCTCGATGCTTTGGTCCGCAATATGGGATAACGATTACAAATTGAGCTATTGCATTGCCAAAAATGTAACTGAAAAAAAAAGCTTAGAGAAAGCTTTTGAAATTGAGAAAAAGCGTTTCATCGATTTATGTTTACAGGCGCCTATCAGTATGGGAATATTGAAGGGACCGAAACATATTTATGAAATGGTAAACCCACATTATTTAAAGTTAATCGGTAAAAAAAACATCATTGGCAAGACCGTAAAAGAAGTATTGCCGGAACTCGAAGCACAGGGATTTTTTGATCTTTTGGATAGGGTATATCAAACAGGTGAGACTTTTTCAGCGAATGAAATGCTTGTAAAATATGACCATCATGGAGCCGGAAAATTAGTGGATACCTATTTGAATTTTATCTATCAGGCACATCGAAATGTTGACGGTACTATCGATGGAATTGTTCTCTTTGCTAACGATGTAACAGAACAAGTAATCTCCCGAAAAAAAATAGAAGAAAGTGAAAAGCGGTATCGCGAACTCATACAGAACTTACCCGTGGCGACCTACTCCTGCGATGCTAAAGGACGCATAATGATATACAATAAAGCTGCTGCTGCTTTATGGGGCAGAGAACCTGAAATTGAAAAAGATACATGGTGTGGCTCATCAACTGTTTATAATAGGGATGGCAAGCCACTTACTTTTGATTTGCATCCAATGGCGATAGCCCTAAAGGAAAGGAAATCGTTAGTCGGGCAAGAAATAATCATCGGATGTTCCAACGGCGATAAGCGAAATGTATTAACCTACTCAGTACCATTTGTTGATATTCAAAATAAGGTAACAGGAACGGTTTATATGTTGGCTGACATCACTGAAAGTAAGATGGCACAGCTCACCATAAGGGAAAGCGAAAAAAAATACCGGCAGATTGTTGAAACTGCTCAGGAAGGAATATGGATGATTGATGAAAATCACAAAACTACCTTTGTGAATACAAAAATGTGCGAGATACTCGAATATACCCTGGAAGAAGTAATGCAAAATGAGATTTTTTATTTTATGAACGAGAAGGGGACAGATATTGCCCTCGAGTTAATGAAAAAGAATAAAGCAGATTATTCCGGTCATTTGAACTTCAAATTTATATCTAAAACGGGAAAGGAAATTTGGACACATATTTCTGCAAACTCTATTTTTAATTCAGACGGAATCTATAAAGGTGCTTTGGCTATGGTTACTGATATTACCGAAAGAAAAAAAGCAGAACGCCATTTAGAAAAACAAAATAAAGAGCTCGTTAAAATCAATGCAGAACTTGACCGCTTTGTATATAGCGTCTCTCATGATTTGCGCTCCCCGCTTACGTCCATCCTCGGCCTACTTTCTTTTATCGAAAATGAAAGCAGGGAGACCGATACTTTACAACATGCAGAGATGATACGCATCAGCATCAACCGTCTGGATGAATTCATCAAAAACATTCTGAGCTACTCTCGGAACAGTAGGCTTATAATGAAAGTAGAAAAAATTTTAATTCGGGAATCAATATCCGCCGTGGTAGATTCGCTTCGAAATATTAAAATGGCAACAGGAATTCATTTTGAAATTGACATTAATGAACAACACCCGTTCCATTCCGACAGCCTGCGTTTTAATACCATACTTGAAAATCTTATTTCCAATGCCATAAAACACCACAATAAAAACAAATCGGGCAGATTTATAAAAATAACCGGATATACCGATAATGAAAAGCTTAGACTGAGTATATCCGATAATGGTCTCGGGATTGCGCCAACGTATCATAAAAAAATATTTGATATGTTTTTTCGTCTCTCCGGAGAAACAGATGGTTCCGGCATCGGGTTATATATCGTAAAGGATATCGTCGAGAAACTGGGGGGGGCTGCTCACGTCGAGTCTGAGTTAGGAACCGGAAGTACTTTTATAATAACACTACAAAATTTAAAACCATGATAGCAGACTTACAACCAAAATTTGAAACGGTAATGATTATTGATGACGTTACCATTGACCTTTATATCACATCGCGTATAATTACTAAAAACCATTTTGGAAAGAAAGTAGTAGAGTATTCGGCTGCAGATAAAGCCCTACAATATTTACAGGAAAATCAAAACAATATTTCGGCACTGCCGCAGATAATTTTTATAGACCTATACATGCCTTTGTTTTCAGGCTTTGATTTTTTGGAGGCGTATGATAAACTCCCCCCTGCTTTAAAAAATCATTGCAGACTGTATATTCTTTCCTCCACGATTAATGGTGCTGACATCGCCAGCGTACGCAACAACAAAAATGTAGTTTCCTTTCAACTAAAACCCATTACCAAAGAATTCCTTGACCGGATTATTGCAGCGTGAGTCACTTTTTTACGAATTAAAATCTAAAAATTTAAGAATCTATTTTTATCTTACGTTTTTAGATTTTTTTTCAATTTAACATAATATAATTGTTACTATTTCTCCTTGCCGAAGGACTTTAAATAACGCTAATTGCCTATTAAAAATCAATTAGTACTTCTTATTTTATATTAAAAAAAACATTTTTTTTATTTCCCCTGTGTTAAATATTTATTAGTCAATGTAAAAGAGCCGCCTGCACAAAGTCTTTATAGATGCCTTTTTTCTTCTCAGAAAAAACATTAGGGTTTAATAAAAATTCAACTTTAATACATAAATGAAACAAAACAGGGGTGTTTTTGAGAATGAAAAATATAATTTATTCATTTCTTGAAATCACTAATAATTACAAATACAATTTATTTTTTTTTTACATTTTAATCACTAAATATAAAATTAACACATTTAATTGGATAAAAAAATAGCAATTTAACATTTTAGCCTTCTTTGTCATTTTTCTTTGTATTATTACAAATAACAGTTGTCACCACTGCAGCCCAGTTATCACTTCTCGCTTTGTATTTAAGATATAATCCTTTCTATTTGCATAGTAATTCATTTTAACCCCAAATCTTTTTTACATGAAAAACCTTTCCACAATTATTGCAATCATTACCTTATCGATTGCCTTTTCAACAACTGCAACAGCACAAGTATCAGCTTCAGCGCCTACTTCTGCAACTATTGTTACTCCAATTTCCATTTTGAAAAACACAAACATGAGTTTTGGAAACGTAGCCGTTTCGTCTACTGCCGGTACGGTAGTTTTAGCACCTGCTAGTACTCGTACTAAAACAGGAGGAGTAACATTGCCGGTAACAACTGGTACTGTGACTGCAGCTCAATTTACGGTAAGCGGTCAGGCTGGTTACACTTATGCGATTACGTTACCTACTACGCTTACAATTACTAAAGCTACAACTCTCGAAACCATGACTGTTGATACTTTCACCAGCACGCCTACTCCAACCGGTACTTTAACAGCTGGTTCAGAGGTTGTCCTTGTAGGTGCAACCTTAAACGTTAGCTCCTTACAAGTTGCTGGTTTATACGAGAATGCAACAGGTTTTGCAGTGACTGTAAATTATAACTAGTAGTACTAAAAGGGTGTTACCAGTTTTGGCAGCACCCTTTTTTTATTAATGTATACTGTCCCTGTCCATAAAAACAAACCCCAAAACGGAATGAATGCAACAAGGACCCCCATGAAAGAGAAAATTTTACTGCTGTTACTCTATTTTTTACCCTTTACCGGTTCCTTAACGGCGCAAGTTCCAATATCCATTTTGAGAAACACAGATATGAATTTCGGCACTATAGCGGTTTCATCCGGTGCCGGCACAGTCCTTTTGTCTGCTTCAGGATCAAGAACTCCTTCCGGTGGCGTAATGTTACCAGCTCTTACCGGAACTGTTACTGCAGCCCAATTTACAGTATCTGGCCAAGCTGATTACACCTATGCAATTACGTTACCCGCTACAAATTTCATCCTTTATGAATCCGGAGCAGGTCCTGCAACCATGGTTGTTAATGCTTTTACCAGTACACCTTCTGGAATAAGTACTTTACTAGGTGGTACCGCGACTGTTCTTGTTGGCGCAACGCTACATGTTGGAGCCTCACAAGCTGCGGGTTCATATACTAATGCCGCAGGTTTTGAAGTGACTGTAAATTATAACTAGTACCACAAGAAGTGTAGTGCTGTTTACAGACCTATTTTTTACTCGTTTAAACCGTTGCCGCAACACTAAAATTAAAAGTTATAATTCTGAATGAAACCAAGGACTCCCATGAAAGAGAAAATTTTACTACTGCTACTATTGTTTTTATTCTATACCGTTTCCTTAACGGCGCAAGGGGACCTGATGATTTTTCCAAAACGCATCGTCTTTGACGGCATCCAAAACAGGTCACAGAATATAAACCTGTCCAATGTCGGGAAAGATACCGCCACCTACAAACTGTCGTACAACCAGATTAAAATGGATGAGGACGGCAAATTTATTTCCATTGAAGAGCCTGAACCTGACCAACGCTTTGCGTCTTCTTATTTGCGCTTTTACCCTCGCATGATTACTCTTGCTCCCAATGAATCGCAAACAGTAAAAATACAACTGATCAAAACCAACGAACTACAACAAGGGGAATACCGTTCTCATCTTTATTTCCGTGCCGTGCCTAAAAACAAGGTTTTAGAGAAAGAGTATCCCATTCAGAAGCCGGAAGGCTTAAGCATCAGCATAACACCGGTTTTTGGAATTTCAATTGCCAATATCATTACCATTGGAGAATCCACTACAGTCGTGACACTTTCGAATTTGGCAGTCCAACAATCCGATGAGGAAATTACACTTTCGCTAGATTTTAATCGAAGCGGTAATATGTCCTGCTATGGAGATATCCAAGTTAATCATATTTCTGCTACAGGAATTACCACCAGTGCAGCCACTGTAAAAGGTTTTGCTGTGTATGCTCCGGGAAATTTACGCAGCACCAAAATAAAACTCAATAGCCCCCAAAATATGAGCAAAGGTCAGCTTCAGGTCATTTATTCCGCACAAGACAAAGGCCTAAAATATGCTGAAGCCGCCCTACGTTTATAAATCCTAAAATACATAACCCATGTATTCCTTAAAGGTACGTTTATTTATTTTACTGTCCACGATAGCTTTTATTGGAATAGATTCATTAATTGCCGCTGCTTGTCTTAAGGAAGACCGCGTGCGCCATGTTAGAATAGATAATGGGTAAGTGTATCCCAAAAAAAAATATTTCACTTCACAAGTGGACTTCCATTTTCGGATTGTTTAAATACAAGTCCCGCACCCTTTTATGTCTATTTATTATTCTGTTCACAAGTTTGTATTCTTCTGCCCGCGCACAAGAACTTAACTGTGATGAAGTATTGGTGTCCCTTCAGGTGAAATACATTGGAAGTACCGAACTACCTTCGATAATCTGTGGCGAAGAGGTATATCTTTCGGTAGCCGATGTTTTTGATTTTTTACAGATTAAAAATACTACTGATGCTACTTCCAACAGTATTGAAGGTTTTTTTATCGAACAGGTCAACTCTTTCAAAATTGATGACAACGCCAACCGAATTACCTATAAAGGCCACATAATTCCGCTAAAACAGGGCGATTTGATTCGAACCAATACCAATTTTTTCCTGAAAGCTTCCTATTTTAACACGGTTTTTGAGCTCGATAACAGCTTTAGCTTTAGGAGTTTGGCGGTTTCGATGTCTTCGAAGCTGGAACTGCCAGCCATAAAAGAAGCGCGTATCGCACAGATGCGGGCCAATATCAACAAAATCAAAAACGAATTTAATGCCGATACCACCCTTATCAGAGACAAACCCCTGTTTCATTTCGGAACAGCCAACTGGGCCGTGAATGCTAATCAGCATACCAATGGAACCCGTTCTGAAAGACTACTTTTAAATTTGGGAGGCATGCTTGCCGGAGGCGAATTGACAGGTGCAATCAACTATGGCAGCAACCAGCCTTTTTCAATAAGAAATCAGTATTACCGTTGGAGGTATGTAAAAGACAACGATAAATATGTAAGTCAAATCACACTGGGAAAAATAGGTGCGTCGTCAACATCCACTATTTTATATCCGGTTGTCGGAGTGCAAATCACCAATGCACCCACTCAAATCAAAAAATCTTTCGGTACATACGCCTTAAGCGACCATACCCAACCGGAATGGATGGTGGAACTCTACATAAACAATGTTTTGGCAGACTACACAAAAGCGGATACTAATGGTTTTTTTTCTTTTAATATTCCACTGATGTACGGCCGCACCGAAATTTCACTTAGGTACTATGGTCCCTGGGGGGAGCAACAAATTTCAGGAAAACAATTTATGATACCCTTTAATTTTCTCCCCGAAAAAAAATTAGAATACGTCCTAAGTTCCGGAATCATAGAAGATGGGAAGAACGGTTCGTTTGCAAATGCAAAAGTAAACTATGGGCTTTCAAATTATATTACTATTGGTGGTGGGATGGAATACCTTTCGTCTCTAAAAAACAATAAATTCATTCCTTTTTTCAATTCGTCCGTGCGTCTATCGTCTCAATTATTTATGTCGGGAGGCTACTACCATAAGGTTATGTATAACGGAATACTGAACTATACCGCTTTCAACAACCTCCGATTAGAGTTGGATTATACAAAGTATGACAAAGACCAAGAGGCCATCCGTTTCAATTATTCAGAAATACGTAAGGCATCGCTATCCTTCCCCATACATACCGCTCATTTTTCGGCTAATTCCCGATTATCCTTACAGCAAAATATGTATAATACCAGTAAATACACTACCGCTGAATCTTTATTATCGGGAACGGCATACGGCCTGAATTTTAATTTCACTACCAATCTGTTTTGTACCGATACCTACAACCCATTAATCTACAGCAATCTGTCTACATCACTCCGGCTTCCAAAAGGCTTTATTTTAATTCCTCAGGTAAGGTACGAATACAACGCTGACGGTATCACTTCATTAAGAGCCGAATTGAAAAGACAAATATTCAAAAAAGGCTCCGTTCAGGCTTCTTTTGATCGCAATTTCAAGACCTGCAGCAGCTTCTTACAAATGGGGTTCAGGTATGATTTCGAGACTGTAAGCACTGGATTTTCAAGCAGTTTTACCAATAATCAGGCTTCGTTTTCTCAGTCTGCCAGTGGCAGCCTCATTTATGAACCCAAAGCAGACTTTATCGATTTTAACAATAAGACTAGTGTAGGAAGGGCAAGCATGAAATTCATTCCTTTTTTGGATACCAATGGCGATGGAAAACGAGACTCAGGTGAACCCCCCGTAATTGGCCTGCAAATTATATTGAATGGTGCAGGAAGACAGATTATCTCCAAAGACGGGACCACTGTAATTACTGAATTGGAACCATATATAAGGAACCATGTAGAACTCAACACCAACAGTATCAGCACCATTGCATGGCGCGTAATCAACAAAACCTTAAACATTACGCTAAACCCCAATCAATTAAAAATAATTGAAATTCCTGTTGTTGTAGTGGGAGAAGTAGGCGGTACAGTTAACACAAATGAAAATGGAAAACGAATTGGAACCGGTGGTTTGAAAATCAATATTTACGATATTGATACTGTTCTTAACACAACCATTCTCTCGGAACCCGATGGGTATTTTAGCTTTCTGGGTTTAAAATCAGGCAGGTATTCTGCAAAAATAGATTCGCTGCAATTACAAAAATTGCAAATGAAGGCAGAACCAGCTAACATATCTTTTGAAATTGACAACGGAACAGATGGAGCCATTGTGGACAATATTGAATTTATATTGCAGAAAGTAAAAATTGAAAAATCGGATTCTGAAACTATTCCGTTGAATAATCTAAGTAAAACAGCTGTTATTGCAGTTTCTGAAATAGCAACTGATCAAATAGAGTGTGACGAACAAGTTGTTTATAGCGTGCAGCTGCTATCATCTGAAACGCAACTCCCGCTCAACCACCCTTGGTTCAAAAATAAGAAAGAAATAGTTGAATATGAAAATCTTGGTGTTTACAAATATACATGGGGCTCAAGCGCCTCGCGCAGTGAAGCCAGCAAAATTAAAAATAAATTACGTGTGGAAGGTTATCACGATGCTTTTGTAGTACCTATTTATGACCGCAAAATGATTACCGGCCATGAAGTCGAAACAATTGGCAAAAAAGACGCAGCTTTTCAATTAGCAGCAACTCCTCGAAAATCACAACCCGATAGCTCCAACTCCCCTACTTCTTTTATCGATGCAAATAAAGAAGAGCAATATGAAGGTAGTCTGGAAGAGGGGTTAATTTTTAAGACCCAGCTTTTAGCTTCAAAAAAGAAAGTGGCACTATCCGATTCTTTTTTCAAAGGTTTGAAGGACGTTAAAGAATACTTGCATAAAGGATTGTACAAATATACTATTGGCACAAATAAATCGATGGCCGAAGCGAACAAGATTAAAAATAAGCTGCGTTCCAATGGATTCTTTGGCGCTTTTGTAGTACCTTTTAATGACAATAAAAGGATTGATGCCCAAGAAGTCACATTAATTATTAAAAAGAAGATAGTTGTTCCGTTAGTAACTGTTCCTCAAGAATTACAGCCTGAGATTTCCATCCCATACGCGCCCATTATCACTGGAAGTGTACCAGAACAGTATGCAAGCGGTTCAGAAGAAGGATTAATTTTCAAGACCCAACTTTTGGCTTCAAAAAAGAAATTAGCATTAACTGATCCAATTTTTAAAGGTTTGAAAGGCATTAAAGAGTACCTGCATAAAAAATTATATAAATACACTATGGGGATCAGTAAATCGCTAAAGAAAGCGAACAAAATTAAAAACAAACTGCGTTCCCAGGGGTTCTTCGGGACTTTTGTAGTACCTTTTTATCACAATAAAAGGACAACTATACAAGAAGCCGAAGCAATCAATAAAAAGAATGCTGCTGATCTGTTAGAAGCCGCTTTTCAAAAATCACAATTAGACCACGTCAACCCCAGTACTGCCGTTACTGATGCTAGTACAGAAGACCAATATGGAAACAGCCCTGAAGATGGATTGGTTTTCAAGAATCAGCTTTTAGCTTCAAAAAAGAAAATGGCATTATCTGATCCGATTTTCAAAGGTCTTAAAGGCATTAAAGAGTATAGACATAAAGGAATGTATAAATACACAACGGGTACCAGTAAATCGATAGCGGAAGCGAACGACATACGAAACAAGCTGCGTTTTCTGGGATTTCCTAATGCTTTTGTAGTACCTTTTTATAACGATGAGAGAATTAACTCCGGTAAAATCAGCGGAGTAGTGTTCTATAAAAGTGAAAATTTAGATGGAATTGCCGGCATAAGAGTATTTATCCATGACTCCAATAATACTAAAATTACATCCACCCTTTCAGAGGCCGACGGGACCTTTACCCTACTGGGCTTAAAGCCGGGAGATTACACTGCCCAATTAGACAGTGAACAATTGGATAAAGCACAAATGATACCAACAGCAGTAGTACAAAAATTCACTATAGCCAATAGTATTGGAAATGTTGAGGCTAAATTGGAATTCATCCTAGAAGCAAAAGACAATAAAAACCAAACAACCAATGAAAAATCCAACGTCAATAAAATAATTTCTCAAAAAGGCCTGGTTTTCAAAATCCAGATAATGGCTTCAAAACATGAACAATCTTTTTCCAATTCGTTATTTAAAGCATTAAAAGGAATTGAAATGTATCAACATGAAGGTTTGTACAAATACACTTGGGGAGAAGCCAATACGCTCGAAGAAATAAGAAAAATAAAAAGAGATCTTCAGAATCGCGGAATTAAAAATGCTTTTATAGTCCCTTTTTATAATGAGGTGAGAATGAATTTGCAAGAAGCTACCGGGGAGGTTTCCCTGAAGATGAATGGTGATTTTTACGAACTTGGAGGAATTAAAATAAATATTTATGACGATGACACTATTTTTATTACCTCATTAGTTTCAAAATCCGATGGTCATTTTAGTTTTCTTGGGTTACGTCCCGGAAATTACAGGGCAGAACTAGACCAGACGCAATTGGATTATTTGAAGATGACTTCTGATACCGATTCTTTAAAATTCACTATTGGCAACAATGGTATTGATGTTACCGAGCCATTGAAATTTATACTTCATCCAAAAATAAGCAATCCAAAATAATTATTTCCAAGTATTTATGATCCGTTCCTCATTTTTTTCATTGTTGTGCGATAAAAAAGAAGCCAAATTAATGGCTTCTTTTTTATCGCACAACAATGATTTTCAGTAATATCTTTTGCAAACCCTAAAAAACGATTTTCAGAAAATTTTGTTATATCAACTGCTTGCCATTTTGTTTCGCCATTATTATTGATATTCTTAATTTCACATTTCAAACTACCTGTTTCCAAAAGAATTTTAAATTTATCAATAATTTCTTCTTTTGATTAAGGTGAGGAAATATCACCAAATTTCATTCTAAGTAGCTCTTCTTTAGAATAACCGTTAAAAATCGTTAAAGCACAATTTACTTCTAATAATTCCTGTTTTCATCAACAACAAAAACTCCATAAAGGGCATTCTCTATATAATTTCTAAATTTAGCATCACTTTCATCTTCCATTACTTTAAGTAGATTTCAGTTTTACTCTTTCCATTAATTTGATTAATATTTCTTCCTATCGCATAAATAAATTCTCCGGAAGCTGATACAGTAAAAGTCCATTGGATCGCAACAATTTCTTTATTTTTTTTAACGTATCTATTTTCGAAAGTTCTTGAAGTTTGTTCAGATGATAATTGTTCTGTTTCCTTATTACTTTTCTCTATATCATCAGGATGAATAAATGCTATTATAGAATTGTCAAATAATTCTTCTTCAGTATAACCTAATACCTTTATAAATGAAGGATTCATTTTTTTTAAAAAGCCATCTGTTCCCACAATACAAACAAAATCTTGTGACTCTATTTGATAGAAATCAAAATTATTTATTGATTGTTCATTTTCTAGTTCTTGATCTTTTACTTTGTCGAGTAAATCGTTATAGGTCAGCTTTGCTCTTTTCATATTCAAAATATTAAATCATATATAATTTAAATATAATAAAAATACAGTAACAATTAGAACCTTGCCTATTTATTAAAACATTTAGCATATTTGTTGAGCTTTATGGAGATGCTTTCTTTTTCGGCAAAAAAATCCCTTTGATCTGTACCAACAGCAACCGGTGCAGTTGGTTTAGTTCCTTCATATGGAATATTTGATCTCAATTCAACGATAAGAATAAATTCCAAATTTGAAATTAAAGCAAGTTTGAATATTGTTTTTAATAAGCAATATTTCACTAAACGACCTTTATTTTATCCGGGTCCAGGGATATGGGCATCTAATGGAAGAAATGGATCAATTTCATTTGTGATACGTATATAAGATCAAATAACAACAACCGTCAAGTTTAATACGTTATTCTAAAGCTTAAATTTGGAGTGCGTCGAAGTGAAAAAGTTTTTACATCTTCAATAGAATTAGTAACCGTATTTATTCTATAATATTCATTGATTTCATTTTTTCGATTCAATACATTCAATAGCGAGAACCCCAATTTATATTGAATTTGATCTAAGCTTTCCCATTTGTATGTTGTCGAAAAATTAACTTGAAAAAAGTCATTGAGTATTTTATTGTTTGGGGTATTGTAATCAATCTTTGGATTAGAGAAATTACTGTAATTTATAGTTGAACTCATAGGAGTGGTCTCGGGTTTTCCAGAATACCACTTTGAACCCAGTGCTATTTTTAGATTTTTTCTATCATAGATTCCGGCCCAGGAAATAATATGGTCTAATTTAAAGTTATTTGGAAATACAGGTTGTTCGAAATTTGGAAAGTGATAATTATTAGTATTGTAAGTATAACTAAACCAGGTAATAAAATGATTTATCTTTTTTTGAACCAGCATTTCCATTCCTAAAACTTCATAATCGCCATTAGTTTTTACAAATTCTAATTGGTTTTGAAATTCTTGACTCGAGCTATTAATTCCGGTTACTTTTTTATAAAAATTATTTAAAGTGAATAACCAATTATTTTTGTTGTAAAATAAACTAATTGATGCTTGTTTACTTCTTTGAATAGGGATCGTTGTGTTGTTTGCCAATATCCACCTTCTTTTTTCAATACCAAAATAATCGTTTTGCAGATCAATAACCTGATAAGAATTTTGACTTTTAAATTCTCCTAATACTTCTAAATTAAGATATTTTGTAATTGCATAATTAAACTGTAATCGTGGCTCTAAAAGTTTTTTTTTGAATTGTTCGATATAGTTTAATCGCAAACCTGCATTAAAATATATTTTGGATAAAGTATCATTATATTTTGCTTCAACTATGAGTGCATGAATTCGTAAAACTTCTTTAATTCTTCTGTAAAATATAGGGCTGTTTACTTCATCTGAATTTATGGTACCAATTTCGTTGAATTGATATCCATTTTTAAGAGTAAATTTCGAATGAATTGCATGACTATTTTCAAGCTTGAAGCCATTGTCTAACACTTCATTTTTTTGTTTTACAATTTGATTATCTTGTATTTGGTTTTTTTCAGCATTAAGCACATAGGACGAAGTATACACATTTAAATGAGAGCTGTTTTTAGTATTCCAGTTTCGTATCCATGAAAGATTACTTCCGTAATTTTTTTGATATAAAATATTATTTTCAGACTGGATTTGAGAACTGACGTTGGTTGTTTGAAAAATTTTAAGTTGATCGCTAATTGTAATAAAATCTAAAATAAAATGGTCTTTTTCTCCAATTTGCTGAGAATATTTAGCCGTAATATCGTAAAAATTAAATTTTTCGTCACCTAAATAATCTATATTTTGATTACTGGAAAAATTTGTAATACTTGTATTTTGGAAGGCTTTATTATAATATTCTTTGTAGGTAGGTGTTTTTACTAAATCGGTTATGGATTTTCTTCCTGAAATTTCTATGAAACTTTTTTCGGAGATTTTGAACTTTGAATATACATCGGCATTAATCATGTTTATTCCTGCACTAAGACTATTTTTTTTAAATTTATTGGTGTTTGAGGAAATATCTACAACGCTTGAGACGCCTTCTCCATAAAAAGCAGAAGTCCCATTTTTAGTTATAGAAACGGTATGGGCTAAATTAGGATTGAACGCCGAAATTAATCCAAAAAAATGTCCTGTTTGATACATTTTGATCCCATTCCATAAAAACAAATTTTGATCATGCGTGCCTCCCCTGACATTAATACTCGAAATGCTTTCGTCGGCACTATAAATACCGGGAATTTGCAACATAGTTTGTAAAACATCCGGTTCAATTAAGCCTGGTAATATTCCAAGTTTTTTTGGTTTAATTTCAAATGTTCCATTAATTTTTTTTGAGATTCCAGATGTTAAAAGATGGTTCGCTATTATATTATTTAATTCAGAAACTTCCACTTCAATGTAAATTTTCAAACAATTTTTATTTTGTAAATCATAGCCAGAAATTTTTTCAGTAGTATACCCAATGTTACTAATTATTAAATCAGTTGACTTTTCTTTTTTCAGTTCAAAATATCCTTTTTTATTGGTTGAAGTGCTAAAACCATCTTCAAACTTAATATTCACATTTTCCAGTGGAAGATTATCTTCTTTAGAAAATACATATCCACAAATATTCTTCATGTCTACCCTATTATTGCTATAAATGGTAATGAATTTATTATCGATATTTTCAAAGAACAGATTCGTTTTTTTTTCAAGATAAATCATCTTCTTGTTCAAAGACAACGATTTTTTAGGCGGTATAATTTTAAGGTCAACTATCTCATTATCAATATAACTAAAATAAATAAGATGTTGTTTTTCAATAGATTGTAGGATATCTTTTAATGCAATTGCTTTACTTCTGTTTTGAGCTGTCGTACTCAAGACAAAAACAAGGTAAAAAAATAAAACAGAAGTGTATTTCATTAAAATATTTATTTTCCTTCAAAAAGTATTTTGTTTGCAGTAATTTTATTTGGTTCTAAATGATAGGTTGTGGCAATAATTTGAAGGGCAACATCAAGATTGTCAATTGGGATTTTTCCAGTAAATAATGCACTAGAACATTTTGTTTTCACTTCAATAGAAACATTGTATTGCCTTTGAATTTCATCTAAGATGTTGCGTAAATTTTCTTTATTAAAAGCAATGGTATTTTCCATCCATTCTGGTTTAGCAGAAGCAACGGTTGTGTTTACTTGTTTTCCACCTTCAAAATAAACACTTTGTCCGGGAGTTAAAATCATTTTTTTTTCTTGGTACTTTACCAGTACCCTTCCTTCAAAACAAGTTACATCAAAACGATCTTTCCGTACTTTTACATTAAATTGAGTTCCAAGAACAGCCACTTTTCCAAGAACAGTTGTAACCTCAAATTTTTTACCTTTTGCTACTTTAAAATAGGCTTCGCCATCTAACTCAAGGTTTCTATTATTGTCCCAATTCCATTTTTTATATTTAATTTCAGAGCCGGCATTCAGAACTACTTTAGAATTATCCGGTAATAAGAAAGTGGTTTTTTCACCATTAAGAGCATATTGTGTTTGTAACGCAAAATTTTGCATCATAAATAAAATTCCTAATCCAATAACAAAAACGGCAGCCACTTTGAATAACCATTTTTTGTATGAAGGAATAACTTTAGCTCTTGTTTTTTTGTGATTAATAACATTCTCTAAAACTTTTTCTTCATTAAATGGGGGTGCTTCTAAATGTGCAGTATAATTTTTAATTTGTTCGTATTTTTCGTTATCAGGATTAGCTTTGAATTCAGCTAATTGATCTTCTGTTAATTCGTTGTTTAGCCATTTTGCTAAAATGTGATTCTTTTCCATTGCGTTAATCGTATTATATTTAAAACAAGTAAAAACAAATTTACCCTACTTTATCGTATCAATTTCTTTTCGTAGTTCAACTAAAGCCAAGTGTATACGCTTTTCAACTGCTTTTACACTTATGTTTAATTCAGCTGCTATTTCGCTGTATTTCTTACCGTCTATTCGATGCATCAAAAAAGCAACTCGCTGTGTTTCTTTCAAATTTTCAATTGATTTTAAGAGCTTATTTTTGAATTGTTTTTCTTCGAGTATAAATTCCGGTGTTTCATTAGTATTATCATGACCAATAAAATTTTTTTCATATTGCAAAACTACTTTTTGGTGCGCAATTTCGTTAAGAGAGCTATTATTTGCGATGGTATATATGTAAGATTTCGCTTTTTCAATGGGGACTGCAGCACAGTTTTGCCAGAGTTTAATGAAAGCTTCTTGGGTTATATCATCGGCTTGGTCTTTGTTCCCGTATTTATAAAAAAGAAAATTGCGAAGCGCTTTCGCATGACTTTTGAAAAACATTGAAAAAATAATTTTATCACAAGTGTTTGATAATGAAAATATTGTCATTTATTTAGTAATTTTTTGCTCTACAAAGATATATTTATTTTTAAATTTTGGTAGGGTAATAAAGATGTAAACTGTTTTACTATTGAACCGCTATTTTTTTTGTGTGAAATAGGCGAAATGAAAACGGTCTATGAACCTCGAAGCGAATACGCAAAATGGAGTTCTATGCCACAAAAACAATATAAAAAAGTATCCGTTCGTTATTCTATATATTAAATATTAGCTACATATGAAATCAATTAAATATTTATTAATGTGCGTAACTGTAGTGGTATTTATTTCGTGTCAGGATGAGGAAATATTGGTTGTTCAAGACATTACACAAAACTTAACAGCTAAATCTCCTCTTGCGAGTTTGATTTCCAGGGTATCACAAAACCCTACGTCTAGGGATAATATTTTGGATAAATCAAGTTGTTTTAATGTTCGGCTGCCGGTTAATGTTATTGTAAATGGAAAGCATATTACTGTATCTAGCCAAAATGATTATATGGTGGTTCAAAACGCTTTAGATGCATTTTCAAATGATGATGATGTAGTAAACTTTGTATATCCAATAACAATTCAATATCAAAATTTCAAGATAGAACTGATTACAAATCCGGATAAATTAGAGGATGTTATTGATAATTGTGAGGATGATGACGGGTTTGATGAGATTGACTGCCTACATATAAATTATCCAATAAAGATTAATATTTATAATGCAGATAATCAAATTGCAAACACTACTACTATTCAAAACGATAAAGATTTATATAACTTTTTGAAAGATTTAGAAAGTAATGTGTTTATATCCATCAATTATCCAGTTTCTATTACAAATTTTAAGGGTCAAAATGTCGCAATTACAAATAACTCTAATTTTGAAAGCAGTATAGAAGATGGGATTAAAGATTGTAATACTAATTCAGGTTCTGGAGGGAACCAGAATTTTGTTTCGATTTTGACAAATGGAACTTGGCATGTATCTTATTATTTTGATGATAGTGATGAAACTTTAAATTACAAGGGATATAATTTTACTTTCAATTCTAATGGAACTGTTATGGTTGTAAAAGAAAAAAATACTATCGCCGGAAATTGGTCCACTTCTGTAAACAATGGTCAAGATATATTTCTGTTAAAATTTGAAGACAGTAAATTAGAGGAATTAGAAGACGATTGGAAAATTACAGAATTTACAACCACAAACGTTAGACTGAAAAATATAAGCACCAGCGATGCAGCAACTGATTATCTTTATTTCACCAAGAATTAATTAAAACGTAACACAAACCTACTTACTGCAAATTTTAAAGAAACTTTTTTTTATTAATACAATTATTAAAATTGTATAGCACAACTATTAATTATTAACCCCTAATTACATATTATTTAACCTTAAAAAAAATGAAAAAAATGAAAAAAACATCGATTTTAGCACTACTTGTCATTATGATGAGTTCTTGCACGAATGATCCATCTACAAGCGGTAATGTTACCTTAAAAGCTTCATCCTTTTCTGCAACAGGAAAAACGTCTACAACTGCTCGTACTGCTGCATCAACAGTGGTGTTCACGGAATTTAAAATAAATATTGGAAAGATAAAATTTGAATTAGATGAGGAAGATGATAAATATCTTTCAAATCCTTTTTATGATGATGATGTAAAACTTGTAGGTCCTTTTTTAGTAGATATTTTAGATCCTAACAAAACTTTGACTCAATTTATTACTTCTGTTAATATTCCGAATGCCCAGTATGAGGAAATTAAATTTAAATTTGAAAAAAGTATTTTGCCTGGCGAAATGGAAGGTAAAACTTTTTTAATTAAAGGGACAATAAACGGTAAAAACTTTATCATCTGGAGTGGACACGATGCTGAACTTGAAATGGATTTTGCAGATCCAACTAAAGATTTTACAGTTAATGGTACCGATATAACACTTAACATAAAAATACATCTTGATGCCATAATGGCAAGACTAATAACATTAGCCAATCAAAATTTATTGGTGGATACAGATGGGGATGGAGTTATCGAAATTAGTACTGATAACGATGATGGACATCATGATATTGGAGAGCAAATAAGAAACTTGCTTGAAAATGAAACAGACTTAGATGACATGGACTAATTAAATTAAAATGGATTTATTAAAAAAGAGGCTATCTTTAAAAAAGGTAGTCTTTTTTTAAGGCGAGTCCTAGGCAATTGGTAGTAAATTCGTCTGTATATTTTCAAACCATTTTCGTTTTATGCAATTGTCTTTATAACTTTAACACATTGTTTAAGAAAAGAAAGTTACCTTGCCACTTAATTTACAACAATTTAAATACAAATAATTATGAGAATGAGATATTTTTTTATTACTATAATATTCGTTTTAGCGAGCGGATTATTTTTGAATTCATGCTCAAAGGATGATGCTGCACTTCCAACAATAACTTTTAATCAAACCGAGGGTAAAGCTAATTCACAAGGCGAATATACAGTGAGTGGCCATATACAATCTGAGATTGCGCTTTCTAAGGTTATAATTACAAAAGAGGGATCAAGTACTCCATTTTTAACGGATGATACGACAGCAAAAAATAAAACCGATTATGATTTTGCGTATTTGATTACAGGTGTTACTACTAACACCTATCTAATAGTTGATATTTATAATCAAGCTAATGATAAAACAACAGTACGATTTTTAATTCGTCCTTAATTTAAGGAATTACCTTTTTAATTTTATTAGCTGGAGAATCTGACCTGCGCTCTGCAAAGGTGTACTTTCCAAAAAACATATTTCTCTAAAAGCTGCGCAAGGTCACAAACTTTGCGCTTTTTTTATGGATTTAAATCTGTTTTATTCTATTAATTAGAAAGTTTTAAATATACTTATGGAGCTTTTGTTCAAAAATATTGTAAAAGCTAAAGAATGGCCGGATATCGAAACGGGTCATAGAGGTGATTATGTTGTTGATTCCGGATTTTCTCTCATACCAAGAATTCCGACTCCATTTAAAATGAATTCCAAGCTAACATAAAGAATAGTGGCGGACTGGGTTATAAAACACCAAACATTTTTACAGAGGAAAGCGAACGTATTCGGTATCAAAATGTGATGCCTATAAACAGTGACCTCAATAAACTTGAAAAAAGTTATGGGGTTAATTTTGAGGACACTACTAGTAAAAAATATTAAATTAGCGTTAAACTGGAAAAATATTAAATAAACTTTTTGGATTATCATAAAATTACTTAATTTTGATTTTCAAAACATGGATTACATCATTCAATTTAAACAAGTTAATTCAATAATTTACTTAAAAAATGGCTTATAATTGTCATGTTGAGTTTTGTTGCAAAATCGTGGCACATTAGTTTATAAGTAGCTGAAAATGCAGTATAGGCACGGGTTCCAGCTTATTGGTTCGAATCCTGCTCTCCCCACCAAAAGGGTAAAAGAAGCAAAAAGCCAACTTTTTCAATCTTTTCAAAAACCCGCAAAAAACGTGGTAAAACCTGCAAATCCAAGGATTCGCAGTTTTTTTTGTTTTAAAGCACTTTTCAATATTTATAAAAACGCTCAAAGTTTCTATGGCAAAATCGTGGATCAGTCCTAAAACCTGTGGGGAAGCAAAAATTAAGCATAAATATTAGTTAGCCTAAAAAGGAAAAATGAAAGGTTTCTAACACCTCTGAATTTTGATCTGAATGCTTTTATTTTAACATTGAAAGATTCTGCTGAAGCATTGGTACTTCTGTTGTCAAAATAGTTTAATATGGTTTGATAATAATTCTCTATAGATCGTGAGACTGTATTAAGGGACTTGAAACCGGATTGATTTACTTTCTCATGCCATTTAGCTAACCTTGAGAGCCCTATAATTTTATCCGTTACATTCTCGAAGATATTTCTCAAATCTTGAGCTAAATCGTACGCTTTTTGGATATCGGGATATAATTGAAACAATAAATCAGCACGGCTTGTTTGATTTTGTGTCCCTTTAGATTTGTTCTTATAAAGAAAATTACGGCTCCTAGCTAGTAATTGCGGCACATTTCCGTGTTCGCAAAATGTGCCACAGAATACCGCTTAAACACTTGTAAATACAGAGGTTAACAACATTGACGACTTGTTTTTTTGATGCTATAATTCTACATTTATTAATCTAAAAAGTTGAATTATGTTAGAGAGCAGCTTTGGGATGGTTTTCTTTTTGAAAATCCCCCGCAATGAAAGTAAAATTAGAACAGTTTATCTTAGAATAACTGTAGACGGAATCCCAAAGGAAACATCCACCAAACGAAAATGGGACAGCGCCCGCTGGGACCAGAAAACCGAAAGGGCTATCGGCACTAAAGAAGATGCGAGATCCCTTAACTTTTTTCTGCACTGATTTTAAAGATCAATGAATACAAGACCGAGATTATGTACAGCGGAAAACCGATAACTTCCCAAAAGGTCATGGATTACATATTAGGAAACGTTACTCCAAGGGTTAAAGTACTGGAAGAATTTCAAAAGCACAATGATGAAATGACTGCCTTACTGGGAAAAGGATATGCTAAAGGAACTCTTGATCGTTTTACCATTACGATAAATCATTTAAGGTCATTTATTCGATTTAAATTTAATGCTGATGATATTGAATTTACAGATCTAAATCTTGAATTTATTAAGGACTTTGAGTTTTACCTGAGAACAGTTCGAAATTGCAGCAACAATACCACGCTTAAATACATTGCTAATTTCAAAAAAATTGTCATTCGTGCAATCGATAAGGAAGTCATCCTAAAAGACCCTTTTAAAAACTTTAAAAGCCGAAAAACCAAAATACTTAAGAAACCTCTTTCCACACAAGAACTATATGAATTGGAAAGGCATTATTTTACCACAGAAAGACTTAATGTCGTCAGAGATGTATTTGTATTCCAATGTTACACGGGATTGGCTTATATCGACGCATATCAATTAAAAAAAAAAGATATCAAAGATGGTATTGACGGGAATTCTTGGATCATGTCTGAAAGACAAAAAACGGGTTCTCCCACCAATGGAAATGGTTTTACAATTTATGATCGGGGACGTGGCAGTGTTTTGAGTGATAAAATAAAAACGACAAGGAATAATATCAACGACAATGAAGTAACTTTTGAAAATGCATGGGGAATTTGTGATGATGACATTTATAACAAAATGCTAAAAGTAGCCGATGAACATTACAAAAAAAATGAATTGTTTTTCAATTTTGTAATGACAACTTCTAACCATAGACCATATACTTATCCGGATAATGCAATTGATATTCTTCTGGGTCGGGTCGTGATGGTGCGGTAAAATACACCGATTATGCTATAAAAAAAATGTTTGAAAAAGATAGAAACAAACCTTGGTTCAAGAATACTGTTTTCATTATCATAGCTGACCATTGTGCCAGTAGTGCCGGGAAAGATGAAATTGATGTTGCCTATCATATTCCTGCTCTTATAGTAAATCTTCCCGAGGCATTAAATCAAAAAATTGGCAAACAGTGCTCGCAAATTGATATTTTCCCGACTTTCTTTGCTTTACAAAACTGGAAGTATGAAAGTAATTTCTTTGGTAAAAATGTATTCAACGCTACTTTTGAAGAACGTGCTTTAGTAGGAACGTATAGAAAATTAGTGCTCATGAAAAAAGATAAAGTAATGATTTTGTCCGACCAGAAGAAGCAGACCTTTTATACTTGGAACAAGGACGACAATAGTTTGAAGCCGATATCGATGAACAAAAAATTTCTAAGCGAAACAATATCCTGGTACCAGACTGCCGATTATTTGTTTACTAAAAAATTACTGAAATAGCAATTTTGACAAATATAAACTCTAATTAGAATGCTTATTGTTTTTAAAACAAAAGTTTAAATACTTATTAAAACCATATTCTATGTTTAAAATAATATTGCTTTCATTTTTTAGTATTATAACAAGTGCTGCACAGGAAATACAAATGGACACAATTTCGAAATCAGTTTCCCTTCCTAACAGTAATTTCAAATACAAACAATTAATAATTCCAGTGGTATTAATAGGTTATGGATTTATAGGTATTGAAAATGATCAATTGAAAAGAGTTAACACTGATATTAAGGTAGAAGTTTCGGAACATATCGATAAAAAAATTACAATCGATGATTTATCTCAATATGCACCAGCAATTTTGGCTTATGCGCTAAATACTGTGGGAATTACAGGTAAAAAGAATTTAAAACAACGTACCATACTACTCGCAACTTCCTATGTTATCATGACAACGTCAGTCTTAGGATTAAAATCGTTAACAAAGATTGAGCGACCAGACTCAAGTTCTAATAATTCTTTTCCTTCAGGATATACTGCTACTGCTTTTGCCGGAGCTGAATTTTTATGGCAGGAATACAAAGACAAATCCATTTGGTATGGAATTACAGGGTATGCTGTTGCTACTGGAACGGGAATATTTAGAATTGTGAATAATAGACATTGGTTGACAGATGTAGCTGTAGATACAGGCATTGGAATTCTAAGCACCAAAATTGCGTATTGGATCAGTCCATTTATTCAAAATAAAATTTTTACACCAAAAGAGAACAAGAGTATATCAGTAATTACACCATTTTACGATGGTAAACAATTAGGGATTGGGTTTCTTAAAACTTTCTAATACAAAAAACACAAAAATTAAAACGAAGGTATTAATAGTGGTTCGGAGATTTTCAGATAGATTAAGGTACACGTGTAAAAAAACACAAAATGCGTTAAAAAAACATCAATTAGAATTTATGGTTGGATCTTAGTATTTTTTTAATCTAAAAAGCATTTGAAAGAACACATTTTTTTGTAGTAGATTTTATCAGGTTTATTGGTAGTTAATCATTATTAATAAGTACTACATTCTCAATTTGCTCAGAGATTTCTTTATGAGACAACACATCTTTTAAATAATTATTTAAATACTGCTTAAAGAGGTTGATTCAAAATTATTTGTAACTTTAAATTCTTGATTTTTGTTTACTTAATTTAAGATTATTTTATTAAATACACTATCGTTAAACTACTTATCCCAAAAATAATTTTGTTAGCATTTTCTATATTTAAATAAATAATGCGAATCAAGGGTTAAAAAATTAAGTTTATAAATGCAGCTGCTATCTTTCCAAACAGATGTACTAACAAGCCTTTTGTAGATCTAACTTTGGATGCTCTTTGAATATTGGTTTTT